>JBOFGW010000162.1:0-1763 GCA_051649325.1 Burkholderiaceae bacterium
GCCACGGCTGAGTGCGCCATTCTGAGCGCTGCGCGCGTGCAATACGTACACGACGCCTTGTGTTGAGGTAGTTTAAGTATCGACTACGCAATATCCATGCGCTTTTTGAGCCATTTTTGCTCGGAAATGCGTATGGATAATGCGTGATTTATTTGGGATTTTTACGCGTTCAGGGCGTAAATTCGATTTTGCTGGCCTGTAGCGAGCGCCCAATCATGACCCCTTCTACCTTGACCACACGATCTTTGGCGAGCTGGCTAACGTCGCCATTGATATATTGGGCTAGCGCGCCGTTTACCCACACGCCACGCATTTGAAAACTGGTGACCTTCTCAACCCGGTTGATCGGCCCGGAGAGCGTAAACACCGCCGGCTGGCCGGGCGTGACCACTGTAACGGCCTTGGCGATGACAATGCCTTTTTCTACCGCACCAAAAGCTGCGACAGTCAGGCCGTCGCTCGTGACCTGATCACGGCCTTGCGCGTTGCTGGCGTCTACCCGAACGCCCTCAATTGCGAATTTCGGGCCGGCCTCCCAATCGCTGATGACACCCTCAACGTAGTAAAACGCCAGCCGCTGGGGCGGCAATTCTTGGTCAGTCCCGACGCGCTGCACTGCCCAATGCTGCCCGTCGGCTGGTGGAGTGCTGGAAAACACACGCACAATTTGCCTGTTAAACAGCGCGTTATTCGCCAGGCTGATCTGCGCGGCGTCATATCGCACTGCCTGTTTGCCCACCACCATCGTGCGCGCGGACAGATCAAGCATCGAAACTTTGCCGCGTAACTCAAAGCGCGCATTCGTATTTTTTTCGATCAGTTCCACCCGACTGGCATTGATTTGGCCCAAACCGCTGCCAAGCGCACCATGCACCTCAACGACATCGCCCACCTCAATTTCATTAGGTACTGAAACGCCATCAAACACAACGTCTGCGCCGATTTTCGCGGTTGAACCTAGCACCGTTACGCTCATACCGCCAGTCTCACGCGCCGCGACGTTGCCGCGTACTGCCAGACGCACTTGAATACGGGTGGCCTCACCCTTCTTACCTGCATCATCTACGCTGCCGTCTACCTGCACCCACATGCCGAGCTTGAGCTGCGCGCGCGTGAGCGGATTGCCAAATCCATCCACCAGCGCCGCCCTGGTTTGATCAAACACCACACCATTGACCGTCACCGTGCGGTCTGACACACCCTTGAGCACGCCCACCACGGTGGCAGGCGGCGCCACGCCGGAACCATCTTCGCCGACCCCGCCTTCGCCAGAGTCTTGCGCCACACCACAAGCTGCTAACGCGAGCACCATCCACAGCAACACGGTGGTTCTCGTCAGCGTATGAAAAAACTTCAGCAACAACATTAATCCGCCCCCCCTTACTTACTACGCGCCGCCGTGCGCTTGGCCGGGGCTTTTTTAGCTGGTGTTTTTTTTGGCCGCGCCTGCACCGGCGCTGCACTTCTATCCATCGGCGCCAGATAGCTGTAGATACCAATGCGCATGCGCCAGGTGTTGTCCGGCGCTTGCGCATCGGTGTCCACCAAGTGCTGCAGTTTCTCGCGCAGGCCAGACAAGGCATCGGCCCAATACTCGCGTGCCAACTCTGTGCCCTGCTGTGCCGAGGCTTGCGTCAATCCATCGGCGAAGATCGCACGTTCAAGCAGTGGTGGCTGCTCAGACAAGATGTTGATCAACAAGGCTGAAAGATGATCAGCTACGTTCATGCTGCTGGCACGCAGCACTTCATCACGGCGACGGT
>JBOFGW010000163.1:0-19890 GCA_051649325.1 Burkholderiaceae bacterium
GGCAAATTCTTTGGTCTCTGAGGGAATCTGGATATTGTTTTGCGTCAGCACCCATGAGCCCATCTCGCGGTCCAGCGTAAAGCAGTCCACGCCGTGGCCGGTGGTGAGCACCAGCACGGTTTGCGGGCCGTAGACGGCATAGCCTGCAGCCACTTGTTTTACACCGGGCTGCAGAAAATCCGCTTCTGTAATCGCGCGGCCGGCGGCCGACTCCGGTGCTTTAAGTACTGAGAAAATCGTGCCGATGCTCACATTCACATCAATGTTGGACGAGCCATCCAGCGGATCAAACAGCAGCAGATATTCGCCGCGCGGATAGCGATCGGGGATCAGGCTGATGGTCTCCAGCTCTTCGCTGGCCATCGCCGCCAAATGGCCGCCCCAGGCGTTGGCTTCGAGCAGGATTTCGTTGGACAGCACGTCCAACTTTTTCTGCGCCTCGCCTTGCACATTGTCAGTGCCGGCCGCGCCCAGAATGTCGCCCAGTGCACCTTTGCCCACCGCGACCGAGATGCGCTTGCAGGCGCGCGCCACCACTTCAATCAACAAGCGCAGCTCGCCGGGGATGGTGTTGTGAATGCGCTGCTCTTCAATCAGCGCTTGCGTGAGGGTGGTGCGGGGCATGGGCGGGCTTTCTGTCGAACTGGCGTGATTGTAGAGGCGCTGGATGACAGTTCATTCCGCCCGCTAACCCGCGGATCAAATCCGCGGCGGACTCCGAGCTTCTCTTGGTCGCGGGAGAGGTAGTTGGCTAATGTCAGATCGTCAGCGCTTTTTCAACCACTTCGCGCGTGGGCTTGGATAGCTTGGCCACTTTGGCGATGCCCTGCAGCGTGTGCTGCGCTTGCGCCTGCAGCGCGGGGGCGAGCCTGCGCCAGCGGTCCAGCGCGCGGGCCATGCGTGCTGCCATCTCGGGGTTGATTGCATCTGCGCGGACCAGCAGATCGCTCCATAGCGCATAACCATCCGCGCTGTGAAAAGCGGCCGGGTTGCCCATGCAAAATGTTCCCAGCAAGGCGCGCAGCCGGTTGGGATTTTTGAGCGTGAACGCTTTGTGGCGCGCAAGTTTTTCAATCTGCGCGACAGTAGCGCTGCGCGCGCCCGCTTGCAGGCGGAACCAGCGGTCAATCGCCAGCGGCTCGTGCGCGTAGCGCGTGTAAAACTCCGCCAGCGGCACCGTGGCAGCGTGCGGCTGCACGTGCAGCAGCGCGGCCAGCGCGCCGGCGCGGTCGGTCATGTTGTTGGCGGTTTCGTACTCGCTAAGCGCGGCGCGGGTCGCCGCAGAATCTGCAGACTCTAACCAGTAGCGCAGTGCAAGCTGCTTGAGCGCGCGCTTGCCGGCATCCACCGGGTTGGGGCTGTAAACGCCGGGCGTTTTGTTGGCGGCAAAGGTCTGCGCCCAAAGCTGCAAGTGCGCCTGACCGAGCGATTGCTGCAGGTACACGCGTGCGGCGCGGATGGCTTGCGGATCGACCACGTCGGCTGATTCCGCCATCATGGTTTCATCTGGCAGCGAGAGCACCTCAGTTTTGAACGCAGGGTCAAGCCGCGGATCCAGCAGGATTTTTTTCACCGCATCCGCCAGCACGGTGTCCACCGCAAACGGCTTGCCTTCGCGGCGCTGCGCTTGCAGCGCCATCAGGCGGCGCAAGGCCAATGACTGACCGGCTTCCCAGCGGTTGAAGGCATCAGTGTCATGCGCGAGCAGATGCGCAAGCTGCGCGTCGCTGGCGTCCCACTGCAGCAGCACCGGTGCAGAGAAGTTGCGTAGCAAGCTGGGTGTTGGTTCAGAAGGCACATCCACAAAGGTAAAAGTCTGCGTGCCTTCAATTAAGTCCAGCACGCGCGTGGTTGCGCCGTGCTGCGGATGGCTATCTGCCTCACTTTGCAGCTTGAGTGGAATGTCATTGCCGCCGGCATCTACCAGCCCCATTGCCACAGGAATATGCAGCGGCGGCTTGACGAGCTTGGCATCGGCCAGCTCAATGCCCACCTTGTCGTTGTGCTGCGAAAGCGTGAGCGTGTAGGTCTTGGCTTGCGCGTCGTAGCGACCTTGCACCGACACGCGCGGTGTGCCCGCCTGGCTGTACCAGCGGCGAAACTGCATCAAATCGCGGCCGGATGCATCCTGCATCGCCTGCACAAAATCGTCGCAGGTGACAGCTTGCCCGTCATGCCGCGCAAAGTACAAGTCCATGCCTTTGCGAAAATTGGCCTCACCAATCAGCGTGTGCTGCATGCGGATGACTTCCGCGCCTTTTTCATACACCGTGGGTGTGTAGAAGTTCGAGATGTCCTGAAAACTATCGGGCCGCACCGGGTGCGCCATCGGCCCCGCATCTTCGGGGAACTGGCTGTCGCGCAGATCGCGTACTTGCTCGATGCGCAGCACTGCGCGCGCGCTGGCTGCAGCCGCATCCGGCAGGCCGCGCGCCACCATGTCTGAGGAAAACTGCTGATCGCGGAATACCGTCAACCCTTCTTTAAGGGTCAGCTGAAACCAGTCGCGGCAGGTGACACGGTTGCCCGTCCAGTTATGAAAGTATTCGTGCGCCACTACGCTTTCCACCCGCGCGTAGTCTGCGTCGGTGGCCATGTCGGGGTGCGCCAACACCGCAGAGGTGTTGAACAGGTTCAGGCCCTTGTTTTCCATTGCGCCCATGTTGAAGTCGCCCACCGCGACGATCATGAAACGGTCTAGATCAAGTTCCAGGCCATAACGTTCTTCGTCCCAAGTGATGGAATGCTTCAGGCTGTCCATCGCCCACTGCGCCTTGGGCAAATCCTGCGGCTCTACGTACAGTTGCAGCAGTTTGGACTTGCCGGAACCGGTCTGCACGCGCTCTTCCAAATGCACGAACTTGCCGGCCACCACCGCAAACAGATACGAAGGTTTTGGAAACGGGTCTTCCCACTTGGCGTAATGTCGTTCGCCGGGCAACTCACCCTCTTCGACCAAATTGCCGTTGGCGAGCAACACCGGATAGTCCTTCTTGCTCGCGCGCAGCATCACGGTGTACTTGGCCATCACATCGGGCCGGTCGGGAAACCACGTGATGCGGCGAAACCCTTGCGCTTCGCATTGCGTGAAAAAGTTGCCAGACGATGTGTACAGCCCAGCCAGCGCCGTGTTGGCCTGCGGGTTGATGCGGGTGAGGATGCGCACCGTTGCTGCATCCGGCATGTTGGGGATGGTGAGCGTTTCATCGCCAAGCGTGTAGTCGGCCTTGGTCAGGCGGCGGCCGTTGACCTCGATCCACCGCAGCGGGCAGTCTTGCCCATGCAGCACCAGCTCGCTCGCGCTCGCGGCTGGATTGGCGCGGACCGTAAGCTGCGTAGCCACCCAGGTTTGCGTGGGATGCAGATCGAAACCCATTTCCACCGCGTCCACAAACATGGACGGTGGTGTGTAGTCTTTGCGGTAAACGGTGTCTTGTGCGGGTGTGCGCATGATGTTGGCGTTGGCGAGAAAGAGGAGTGGGCTCGGGTTGTTGTTAGGACGGCTTCATCGCGGCTTGTAGCGCGCTGACCGTCTGTCGGCTTGGTGCGCATATTCTATGTGCTTGCCACAAGAAGATGGGAAAATTTTCCAAAGAAAGCAGAGTTTTCGTGGGGACTTTTCTCGCAAATTGGTGCTGCAGGTGTTTCTGCCAAACGTCAGCTAAACGCTTGATTTACAAGGTGTAACACGCCGCTGGTACCGCATTTGCGGGGCATGTTTGATAATGATTTGGCGTGGTTTCAAATCAACCGAGGGGTGAATTTCATGCGCTTGCTGTCATTGCTGCTGATTTCGGTCGCGTTATTGCTTTCTGCCTGCGCGTCCACGCCACCGATGGTGCGCAGTGATGTGACTTCATTTCATCAGTGGCCGCAGGCTGTCTCGGACAAAACCTTTTCCTTTGCTGCGGCCGCAAGCAAAGATCCCAAGAGCCTGGAAACGCAGGAATACGAGCGTTTGATTGCCGATCAGCTTGCGCGCCTGGGCTACACGCGCAAAGACGCGGGTGGTGCGCTGTCGGTCAGTTTCACACCCGATATTCAGTCGCGCGAAGTCAAAGTCAGCGAGCCGGTGGACGCGTGGGCTTACCGCAGCCCGTTCTGGCCTTACCGCTCAGCCTGGGATTTTCCGCCGTATTTTTGGGGTCCGGTCATGGAGCGCAGTTACACCATGCAGATCTTCACGCGTACGCTCAAGCTGGCGATAGAACAAGGCGGCAAGCGCGTGTTTGAAGCTACTGCGGTCAGTGAGGGCACCACCAAAGCGCTGCCGGTGATCATGCCGTACCTGGTAGCGTCGGTGTTTGACGGCTTTCCAGGCGAATCCGGCAAAACGCGCCGCGTTGAACTGCCAATGCAGAAATAGCAATTTCTTTGCGCAAAAGTCTCGAAACTTTTGTAATTTAGCTAACTTTTGTCTTTTCTTTTCTTGGACAAAGTTTGAACAAATCATGCAGACCGCGCTATAAAGCGGTCTATGGCTGTTGACTTTGTCCAAGCTGTCGACCGACACACGCTGTCTGCAGATATCTTTTGTCGTGTGGTAGACAACTTTGGTGACGCCGGGGTGTGCTGGCGCTTAGCGCAACGCTTGTCAAATGGTCTGGGCTGGCGCGTTCGTCTGTTCATTGACAATCTGCTGCCACTGGCCACCATCGAGCCGCAATTGCATGCGCAGCGCAAAGTGCAAATGCTGCGCGGTGTGGAAGTGCTGGCGTGGGAGCAGGCTGAGGCCAGCGCATGCGCGCAGGTGGTGATTGAGGCGTTTGCCTGCGATCCGCCCGCCGCGTATATCGAGCGCATGCGGCAGGCCAGCCGCACGCCGGTGTGGATCAACTTGGAATATCTCAGCGCAGAAGCCTGGGTGTCGGGCTGCCACACACTGCCTTCACCACAGACAAACGGGCTGACCAAGTATTTCTTTTTTCCAGGGTTTTGGGGCCATACCGGCGGCGTGATTCATGCGCCCGCTGAGCTGTCGGCCATGACTGCCGCCGCGCATGATCCGCGTGCGGCGCTCAAGAGCTTCGGTGTGCGCGCTGATCCTGAAGCCACTGTCGCGCTGCTGTTTTGCTACCCCGCCGCCTGCATTGATGCCATGCTGGAAGACGCTGCCGCGACCGGCCGCGCGCTGCATTTTCTGATTCCCAACGGCCCCGTGGCAGACCGTTTGATCGGCACGCAGTCGATTGTTCGGCAGGGCCGCATGACCTTTCAGCGCATGGCGTTTTGCCCGCAGGCGCGCTTTGATGAGTTGCTCGCCGCCTGCGACTTGAACTTTGTCCGCGGTGAAGATTCGCTGGTGCGCGCGGTGCTTGCCGGCAAGCCGTTCATCTGGAACATTTATGCGCAGGAAGACTATGCGCATCTGAACAAGCTGCAGGCCTTTATCCAGTGGTGGGAGAGGGGCGCGGCGCCTGAGTTGCAGTCCATCGTGCGGGTGGCGCATGCGGCCTGGAACAATCATCACTGGCCGGCAGGCACGTTTGACCAGATGATGCAATTGCTCCCACGCTGGGGCGTACACGCGCAAGGGGTTGCTGGCGGCCTCTGGCTGGAGGATGACCTCGGTAGGCAATTGGCGGGTTTTGTGCGCGACAAGCTAAACTTGCAGGATTCAGAGGCCGGCGTGCAGGAATCCACGGTAACTTCGGCCCAGTAGCGCCGCAAGTGGGCCGCTTGCGGCGGCCATATTTCCAGTTCAACTCTTTCAGGTGTGTTTATGAAGATCGCGCAAGAACTCCGCGCAGGCAATGTTGTGATGATCGGTACAGATCCGATGGTGGTGCTCAAGGCTGAGTACAACAAATCCGGCCGCAATGCCGCCGTGGTCAAGATGAAAATGAAAAACCTGCTCTCCGGCAGCGGTACAGAAACCGTGTTCAAGGCCGATGAGAAGTTTGAAGTGCTCATGCTTGACCGCAAAGAAGTCACCTACAGCTATTTTGCCGACCCGATGTACGTGTGGATGGATGCCGACTACAACCAGTACGAGATCGAAGGCGAAATGATGGGCGACGCGCTCAACTACGTCGAAGAAGGCATGCCCGCAGAAGTGGTGTTCTACGAAGGCAAGGCCATCTCTGTCGAGCTGCCCACATCGCTCGTGCGTGAAGTTGAGTACACCGAACCCGCCGTCAAGGGCGATACCTCCGGCAAAGTCATGAAGCCGGCGCGCATCAAGCCCACCAAGTATGAGATTCAAGTGCCGGCGTTCGTAGCGATTGGCGACAAGATCGAGATCGACACCCGCACGCACGAGTACCGCGCGCGCGTGAAGTGACACATTCGGCCACAGGCCGAATACGTCATCCTGAGCAAAGCGAAGGATCTCTCGGCACAAGTAAAAAAGCGCTTTTCGAAGCGCTTTTTTGTTGAGGCATCAGCAAAAGCCGAATAGTTGAACCAAGACAATGTCAGCCCCGCGAAGGCGGGGATCCAGGCCTCTAGCGACTCAACTGCGTAGCAGCACCTCCTGGATTCCCGCCTACGCGGGAATGACATAGATTGAGTGTTGCAGAGGCCTACATTTTTTAATGCCTCTACGCAATATCCATGCGCTTTTTCAGCTAATATTGGCTGAAAAAGCGCATGGATATTGCGTAAACCGCTTTCAATTTTCGAATAAAAAAAGCAAAGCGCGTATTCCATTCCAAACTTTCCGCGCTTGATCCATGCAAGGCGCCACTGCCCGCGCAAACTGCGTTAGCGTTGCGGCATGCAAAAGTTTCTCAGCTTTATTCCGTTCAAACGCATCCAGTCCGGCCCGCTGAAAGGCCTCTCCACGCATCAGCTGTTGCTCGCTTTGATGATGGCAGCTGTGCTGGTGCTGATCATCCGCCTGTTCTTCAGTTTTGCAACGCCAACTTGGGTGCTGCTGTTGCGCGCGGTGATTGGCGCACTGGCAGTGCTGCTGGCGTTTACGTTGGCCAGCAATATTCCCATCCGCTGGCTGCCGCGGCATGCTATCCGCTTTTTTGCGATTGCGATTGCCGCGCCAGTAGGCTTGGCCGGCGCGTATTTGCTGACGCTGCCCGATCTTGAACCAGGTAAAGACTACTGGCCGGCATTCATCGGCTGGTCGATGATGAGCGGCGTGGCCGTGACCATGGGCCTGATCGCCACGCTGATTTACATCTACCTGGAACGCGACCGTGAAGCGCGCGAGGCTGCGCTCAAATACGAGCTGCAGGCCAGCCAGTTGCAACAGGCGGCCACGGCTGCGCAGCTTTCTGCGCTGCAAGCGCAGATTGAGCCGCACTTTTTGTTCAACACGCTGGCCAACGTGCAGCAATTGGTAGAGACAGGTTCATCGCGCGCCGCGCCGCTGCTCGCGCACCTGATCGACTATCTCAAGGCCACGCTGGCGCAAACACGCGAAGGTGGCGCAACCTTAGCGGGCGAGCTGAACATGGTGCGCAATTATCTGCACATCATGACCATGCGCATGCCCGACCGGCTGCGGTTTTCTGTGGATGCACCCGGCGAGTGGGGCGCAACCAAGCTGCCCGCACTGTCTTTGCTCACGCTTGTAGAAAACGCGCTGCAGCACGGGATTGACCCCGACGAACAAGGTGGTGAAATTGCAGTAAAAGTCGCCACGGAAGGAGGCCTGCTTGTGTTAACTGTTGCAGATACAGGCGCGGGGCTGCGCGCCGGCGCGGCGGACGGTGTCGGCCTATCCAACCTGCGCAGCCGTTTGGCCATGGCTCTTGGCGATGCGGCCAGCATCTTGCTTGCGCCCAACGCACCCCGCGGCTGTGTGGCAACGCTGCGCATTCCTATGCAGGTCAAGCAGCCCGTATGAATCTCACCGCCATCATTGCCGACGATGAACCGCTGCTGCGCGAGCGGCTTGAGGGCATGCTGCACAGCCTGTGGCCCGAGCTGCAGATCGTCGGCCAAGCCCGTAACGGCCGCGAGGCGGTGGAGCTGGTTGATCTGCACAAACCTGCGATCGCCTTCTTGGACATTCGCATGCCCGTGATGACCGGGCTGGAAGCAGCACGCGCCATCGGCGCAGACGCGCATGTGGTGTTTGTCACCGCGTTTGAAGAGTACGCCGTCAAAGCGTTTGAAGCCGGCGCGCTGGACTATGTGGTCAAACCCTACGACGCGGCGCGCCTCTCCGTCGCGGTTGAGCGCGTGCGCCAGCGGGTAGCGCAGCCAGCGCGCGAGATGGACGCACTGCTGCGCGATCTGAGCGTGAAGCTGGCCGCGCCCAAGCCCGTGTATCTACAGTGGATTCGCGCCTCCGTCGGACAGAGCGTGCGGTTAGCCCCGGTGGGCGAAGTATTGTTTTTTCAGTCCGACGAAAAGTACACGCGCGTGGTCACCACGCAAGGCGAGCTGCTAATCCGCAAGACCATCAAAGAACTCATCGACGAGCTTGACCCGCAGCAGTTTGCACAAATCCACCGCGCCACCATCGTGCGGCTGGGCGCGATTGCGCGCGTGGACCGCACCGGCGCGGACTTTCTTGATCTGCATGTGCAAGGTAGCAGCGAAGTGCTCAAGGTCAGCCGGAGTTATACGCACTTGTTCAAGCAGATGTAGGTGTAAAAAGCGCGTCGTTTGTTGAAGATGCCTGTACCGAACTCCTACAAACCTCCGTTCGCGTTGAGCCTGTCGAAACGCATTCGATATAAGCCAATGATTTGCTTGAACAGGGAAGGGCTTCGACAGGCTCAGCCCGAACGGTTGGAAGATGTCGAGAAAATTCCTATAGTGCTTTACGCAATATCCACGCGCCTTTTGAGCCAAAAATGCCTCAAAACCCGCATAGATATTGCGTACTCTATTTCAAAAACGTAATCAAAAGCCCAATCAACGCACTCACGCCAATCACCTCCAGCACGCTGCGTTTGAACTTGAATAGCGCAATCACCGCAGCCAGCGCAATCAGCGCCGCCGGCCATTCAAACTTGCCGGCAAAGCCTTGCGGCCACAGCACGTAGTACGCAAAGAACAGCGCCAGATTCACAATCACGCCGACCACGGCCGCGGTAATGCCGGTGAGCGGCGCGGTAAAGGCGAGTTTGTTGCGGGTGGATTCCACCAGCGGCGCGCCGCCAAAGATAAACAGAAACGACGGCAGAAACGTAAAGTAGGTCGCCACCACTGCGCCCAGCAGCGCAGAAAAAACAATCGCCGGGCCAGAGAGCATTGCACCGGCAGCATGCGCTGCTGCGTCTTGCCAGCCGCCGACAAACCCGACAAACGCCACCACCATGATCAGCGGGCCGGGCGTGGTTTCGCCCAGCGCCAGGCCGTCAATCATCTGCGGGCCGGTGAGCCAACCGTAATGACTCACTGCACCTTGATACACAGACGGCAGCACCGCATACGCGCCGCCGAACGTGAGCAGCGCGGCCTTGGTAAAGAACCAACCCATCTGCGTCTGCGTGCCGCCCGTGCCTTGCAGCCAGACCAGCGCGGCCATCGGCGCGAGCCACAACACCGCGCCAACCGCGATCAAGAGCGCAAGACGTCCCGCGCGAAAGCGCGCATGCGCGGGCGTCGGCGTGTGATCATCACTCACCGCCGGGCCATCGCTTTTGCTGGGTGCATGCGCTGCGCTGTGGCCACCGCCGATGGCAAACTTGTCAGGCAGAAACTTGCCACCCAAAAACCCTGCAATTGCTGCGCCCAGCACGATCAGCGGAAACGGTACGTGCATCGCAAAGATGGCGACAAAGGCGGCTGCCGCAATCGCCCACAGCCAGCCGTTTTTGAGCACGCGCGAGCCGATCCGCCACGCGGCGTGCAGCACAATCGCCGTCACTGCAGGTTTGATGCCGTAAAAAATCCCCGCGATCAGCGGCGTATTGCCCTAGGCCATGTAGACCCACGACAGCGCACTCAAGATGAAGAGCGACGGCAGCACAAAGAGCAGCCCCGCCGCAATGCCGCCCCAGGTGCGGTGCATCAGCCAGCCCAAATAGGTGGCCAGTTGCTGCGCCTCCGGCCCCGGCAACAGCATGCAGTAGTTCAGCGCATGTAAAAAGCGGTTCTCAGAAATCCAGCGCCGCTCTTCAACCAGTTCTTTGTGCATGATGGCGATTTGCCCCGCCGGGCCGCCAAAGCTGATCAAACCCAACTTGAGCCAGAACTTGAGCGCTTGCGCGAAGCTGGGCGCTTCTGGCTGTGCTGTGGCTGCCGTCGTGGCCAAATCAGCTGCGGGGTTTGAAATCATGCCGCCATTGTCGCTTGAACTGGCTTGGTTCCGTAGGGCCAGTTGTGCGCTTCGTGCTGCGCGGTTTTGCACCAGGCGTACAGCGCGTCGTACAGCGGCATGGCGGCATCCAGCAGCGCAAGATCGTCACCGATATTGGCGGAAAGGCCCAGTGAGATCGCCAGCAAACCGCTGGCTTGCGGCGCGAGCGTGAGCTGATCGGTATCTGCCGCTCGCACGATGGTGGCGAGCTTGTCCAGCGCCGCATCATGCAGATCGTATTCAGCCAAAAACGCATCAAAACTGCACAGCGCGCCGCGATGCGAGAACAGCGTGTCGGGAATGTCATAGGGCTGCGCGCCCAGCTGCTTGGCCTGCTCGCGCACTTGCGCCGCGGGCACATAGAAAAACATTGCGTTGGGGTCGATGAAGCGGCGCACCAGCCAGGGGCATGCGAGCCGGTCGATCTTTGGCCGCTCGCGCGTAATCCAACTGCTCGCGGCAGTGCCATCGCCGCGCCGCTTGATGGTGGGCAGCCCGGCATCGATCCAGGCCGTGATGCCGCCTTCTAAAGCCTGCGCATTGAATCCTTGCGCGCTGAGTACTTGCGCCGCGTTCTTGCCTACTTCATGCCCATGCACGCAGTACACGACGACCGGCCGGTTGCGTGACAGGCTGCGCGACCAGAGGGCGATTTCCTCCGGCGCACCACGCAGCGCGCCGGGCAGCATGCGCGGCGTTTCTTCAAACGCGGCTTGGCGGCGTACGTCGATCAGCTGCGGCGCACTTGGTCTGCCAATCTGCATGCTCAGCGCGTCGATGGAGAAGGAATTGCTCATGATGTTGCCTTTCAGAAACGTGAAAAACTTTGTGAGTGATGCTTGCTCGCGCCGCGCTGCGCGCTGCATGCGCGCGAAGTCTTGGACTGAGGTGGCCTCTGTCATATTGCGGTTTCATTCCAACGGCCATGCAAGCTGCAATGTTTCGTGTCCAGCGATGATGAAGGGCAGGCTGTGCAGGGTTTTGCCTTGCCGGTCAAACCAATCAAACAGCGCATCGGTTGCACCAGCGAGCGCATGTTCGTCCGCAAGCGCACCATCTCGCATGGGTAGCGCAGTCGTTGCTGCGTTGAGCGCAGGTTGGGTCTCGGTGAGTAGATGCGCTGCTATTCCAATGCGTGCAAGCGGAACGCGCAGTTCCAGGGTGGTTTCTTCATCTGCGCGCGGCGGTTCGGTGAGGCTGACGTAGAAGACCGCAGTGTCGAAAGTGCCTGCTTCAACTGTTGCGACCAATTGCACAAGCACACCGCGCGCACGTGGCAGCATGTTGTGCGTGGTGGCGGTAAAAATTTGCGTAGCCACGATGACCTCGGCAATCTGCATAAACGTAACCTGTGCCGCTGCCGGGGCAGCCGATGCGAGCAGCGCAAGCAGCGTTTGATGCGCGGTGCGTTGCTGCGCAAACCTGCGGCTGCTCGATTCCATGTGTTCAGCCGCAATTGCCGCAGTATTGCTCGGCTGCGCCAGGCAGCGCGCAATCTCGGCAAGTGGCATGTCCATGTCGCGCAGCACCCGTACCAGCCGCGCCTCGCGCACTTGCTCAGGCCGGTAGTAGCGGTAACCGGTAGCGTCATCGACAAAAGCGGGGACGAGCAGGCCATTGTCTGCATACAGCCGCAGTGCCTTGGCGGATAGCTGGGTGGCACTGGCAAAAGTGCCAATCGGCATGAGCGATAAGCGATCCATACCGCTACTCTAGGCTCTGCCCCTGGGGCAGAGTCAAGCGCGGCGTAGCCGCTACTTAAGCGCGCGGGGTTTTAGTTGGCTCGGGCAGATCCACTTCATCGACCGAGCTGAGAATCTTCCACTCATGCGCGCACTTTTTGCAGTGCACGCGCGCGCCGTGTTCGCCCAGCGCGGCCACTACCTGAAACTTGGCGTAGGTGCCGCAGCTCTCGCAATTGGCCTGGTTGCCGACCACTTCGGCATTGGCCATGATGCGCTGGTAGCGGAACACCGCCAGCGCGACAAACATCAGGCACAGTGCGCAGATCAGCAGCGCAGAAAACTTTTGCGGCAGCGGGCGCGGGCCAAGAATGATTTCAAGCTCGGCCATGGCAATGATCAGCGCCACAAACCCGCCCACCAAAAAGCCATGGCTCACAATGAGCTGGCGCTCATACCACTTGCGAAAACCGTGCTTTTTGATTGCAACGCTCAGGCTCATGCCGCGTACAGTAAACCCTTGGCCGCACGCTTGGAAAGCCCTAATTCATGCGACATTTGCGCCGCTGAGCGACTTAAAAGCGGTGATTTCAAAGCGTCTACGCAATATCCATGGGCATTTCCAGGCAAAAATGCCTCAAAAAGCTCATGGATATTGCGTGTTTGCTCTTGTCATAGGCACCGTTGGGGCAAAAAGGCAGCGGTGCAATTGATTCAGCGCATAAGCATTTGGCATTGCACCCTACAGCCACGCGCGATTGTGCGGTGTAATTACGGTTAATAAACACATTTTCTCTTGAAGCAATGGCAGCCCTTTACACCGAAAAAGTCACCAAAGTTCACCACTGGAACGACACGCTTTTCTCTTTCTCCACCACGCGCGATCCCGCGCTGCGCTTTGCCAACGGCCACTTTGTGATGTTGGGCCTGCCGGTGGATGGCAAGCCGCTGCTGCGCGCCTACAGCATTGCCAGCGCCAATTACGAAGAAGAACTGGAGTTTCTCTCCATCAAAGTGCAAGACGGGCCGCTCACCAGCCGCTTGCAGCACTTGAAGGTGGGCGATGAAATTTTGATCGGCAAAAAGCCGGTGGGCACTCTCGTGATTGACGATCTGCTGCCCGGCAAACATTTATATTTGTTTGGCACCGGCACTGGCCTTGCGCCGTTCATGAGCATCATCAAAGACCCGGAAACCTACGAGCGCTTTGAAAAAGTGGTGCTGGTGCACGGCGTGCGGCTGGTGAGCGAACTGGCGTACCAGGACTACATTGAAAAAGAATTGCCCGTGCACGAGTACTTTGGCGACATGGTGCGCGGCAAGCTGATCTATTACCCCACCGTCACGCGCGAGCCTTATCGCAACCGCGGCCGGCTGACGGATCTGGTCGATAGCGGCAAACTGTTTGAAGATATCGGCCTCCCCTCGCTTGACCCGGCGCGCGACCGCGCCATGATCTGCGGCAGCCCGAGCATGTTGGCCGATACATCCGCCATGCTGGATAAACGCGGCTTCAAAATTTCCCCCAGCCAAGGCGTGCCGGGTGATTATGTGATCGAGCGGGCGTTTGTAGAGAAGTGAAATTGAACCCTCTCCCTTGACGGGAGAGGGCAGGGTGAGGGTGAATGACGCTTGCGGCGCTGCGCATGACAAAATGAAGCAAGGCGCGAACGGGAGTGCATGGAGTCTTGAGAAAATCTTCGTCATTCCCGCGTAGGCGGGAATCCAGGTATAAGTAAAGGCTTGATCAAACGGGATATCTCCTGGATTCCCGCCTTCGCGGGAATGACAAGCCATCACCATGCCCACCACCGTTCTCGATTCCGCATTCTTCCGTGACCAATTCGGCACTGCCGCCATGCGCGCAGTGTTTGCTGACACCGCGCAGCTGGCGCGTTGCGTTGAAGTCGAGGTTGCCTTAGCCAAAGTGCAGGGCGCGCTCGGCATCATTCCCGCCGATGCCACCGCGCACATTGCCAGCCAGTGTGATGCCAGCAAGCTTGATTTGGATGCGCTGCGCGCTGAAACAGATCTTGTCGGCTACCCGGTGCTACCCCTCGTGCATCAACTGGCCAAGCAATGCGGCGACGCAGGCCGCTACCTGCACTGGGGCGCGACCACGCAGGACATCATGGATACCGCGCTGGTGCTACAACTGCGCGACGCTTTTGTACTGATTGAATCTGACATCACCGCGCTGCGCGGGATTGTCTCTGACCTCGCGCGCAAGCATCGCGACACACCCATGGCCGGGCGCACACATCTGCAGCACGCGCTGCCGATTACGTTTGGCTACAAGGCCGCCGTGTGGCTCTCCATGCTCGACCGGCATGCGCAGCGCTTGCAGCAGCTCAAACCGCGCGTGCTGGTGGGGCAGTTTGGCGGTGCGGTGGGCACGCTGGCTTCGCTGGGCACGCGTGGGCTTGCCGTGCGGGCCGCCTTGTGCGCGGAACTTAAGCTTGGTGAGCCGCCAACCACCTGGCATGTAGCGCGTGACGGCCTTGCAGAAGCGGTGAATTTTCTCGCGCTGCTCACCGGATCGCTCGGCAAAATTGCGTATGACGTGATGCTGCTTGCGTCGACTGAGATTGGTGAAGTCGCAGAGCCCTTTGTGCCCGGCCGCGGCGGCTCAAGCACCATGCCGCAAAAGCGCAACCCGATCAGCAGCGAACTGATTTTGGCGGCCGGCAAAGCCGTGCGCCAGCACGCCGGACTGATGCTGGATGCAATGGTGCAAGACCTGGAGCGCGCCACCGGCCCCTGGCATGCTGAGTGGATTGCGCTGCCCGAAAGCTTTGTGCTTACATCTGGCGCGCTTCATCAAGCCAAATTCATGCTCGGCGGCCTGCAAGTGGATACGGCGCGCATGCGCAAGAACCTCGATCTGACCGGCGGCCTGATTGTGGCCGAGGCGGTGATGATGGGCTTGGCACCGCACCTGGGCCGCCAGAGCGCGCATGATGTGGTGTATGGCGCGTGCCGCGCGGTGGCAGAACAGGGCGGCAGCTTGGCCGATGCGCTTGCAAAGACTTCCGCAGTGGCGCAAGTGCTTGACCGCGACGCGATAGCGCGCCTGACTGATCCGATGAACTACCTGGGCATGGCGCGCGAGATGGTGGATGCGGCGGTGGTAGCCTCTGAACGCGTAGCGCGCTGAGCCTGCCAAACGGGTACTTTCAAAGCGGTTTTAAAGGCCTCTACGCAATATCTATGCGCGTTTTCAAGCACTTTTTCCTGAAGAACCCCATGGATATTGCGTAGTCGCCTTTTCAAAGCACTTTTTGAAGAGTTCTTTAGCCCGCCAGCACTGCATTTGGCGGCCTAAAGCTGCCAATGGCGAAGCCTGCAGGTAATTCGTCGCATATGGCTATTGGCGGGGCTCGGCACTTTCTAAAGTGGGCCCATCGCAACCACTTGCCTTTCAAAGAAAGCCCGCCATGAACCCGTTCAGCCTGATCACCCGCCCCATCAAAGACGTGACCGACGCGATCTTCATGCCCTTCAAGGCGCTGTTTGTCGTGGGCCTGTGCGGCATCATCAATTACATGACCTACAGCGGCACCTGGTGGGTCAAGTGGGTGGCGCTGGGCATGGGCATTGCCGTGGTGGTGACCTTTGCGCGCGCGGCCAAGACGATTGCGCTGCTCGCACTGATTGCGTGGGTGGGCTACAAAATCTATCAGCGCTACGGCGCAGACATGCGCGCCAAGTATGACGAGTGGGTCGGCAAGACCAACCCGCAAGCCAAGGATGTGATGGATGTGTGGAATGCGGGGCCGGCCGCGATCAATCGCCTAGCCGAGCCGATGGTGCATTAAGAAAACTGGCCCTCACCCTAACCCTCTCCCGCGTGCGGGAGAGGGGACTAGACAAGTGCTACAGCCTCGAAATTTTTTTGTTGCCCTCCAAGTTCAAGAGAAATCCCCTCTCCCGCCTGCGGGAGAGGGCTAGGGTGAGGGCAGACCACAGCATGCTTCATCTCGTCATTTCAGCGCGAGCCGCCGCTCGCTCTCAAACCTTCTCTCCACACCCGTGACCGGATCAGTAAACGCCAGCCCCTTGGCCAGCAGTCTGAGCGGGCGGGCATAACGCGCCTGCCAAGCGGCGTCATCGTCCTGCACTTCGGGCAGCAGGGCCGGATAAATCTCATCATTTTCTATCGGCAGGCCAAGCGCATTCATATGTACGCGCAGTTGGTGGCGCTGACCCGTGGCGGGTAGCAACTTGTAGCGCGCGAGCGCACCGCGCTGCTCCAGCAGTTCAATCCGCGTGATGGCGTTGGGCTCGCCCGGCACCTCGATCATGCACATAAATTCTTCGCTGCTGGCCATGCGCGTGGCGCGCGTGAGCGGAAACGCGAGCGCTGCACTAAACGGTGCAATCGCTTCATACTCCTTGTGCACTAGCCGCTTGCGAAACAGCGCCTGATACGCGCCGCGCGTGGCCGGCTGTTTGGTGAACAGCACGAGGCCAGCAGTGTCGCGGTCGATCCGGTGCACCGGTGCAAGCGTGTCGATACCAAGCTGTCGCTTGAGCCGCACCAGCAGCGTTTCTTGCAGGTACTTGCCGCTAGGCACCACGGGCAGAAAATGCGGCTTGTCGGCGACGATAATCAGATCGTCTTCAAACAGTACCGATGCTTCAAACGGAATGTGCCGCTCCACTGCGAGTGCGCGAAAGTAGTACACCTTGCTCGCGGGCGGATAGGGTGCGTTAGGCGCAAACGGCTGCCCACTTTCGCTCAGCACATCGCCGCGTGACAGGCGCGCGATCCACTCATCTTGCGCAATGGTTGGAAAACGCTGCGCCAAAAAAGCTAGCAGGCTTGGGTAGGTGCCCGGCGGCGTGCCTACGCAGCTTGCGCCTACGCCGTTGCGGTGCAGCGCAGTGCTATTCATCATCCGCGGTTTCGTCTATTGCATCTTGCAGCCGCTTCGCGCGCGCGATCCGCCACGCACCGTCTGGCTCGCTTGCGTAAACCTCTTCCAGCGTGGTCGCAGTTTCTTGCAGTTTTGTGTTCAGCGCAATGCGGTTATCAAACACGAAGCACTCGCCTTCAAAATCCTGCTGCGCGTCCGGCATGGTGTGAAAATAATTGAGAATGCCGCCTTCAAGCTGATACACCTGCACATTCATCTGCTTCATCCATGCGCTGGTCTTTTCACAGCGGATGCCGCCGGTGCAGTACATCGCAATCTTTTTGTTCTGTGCCTGCCACTGCGGCAAGTTGGCTTCGATAAATTTTGGAAAATCCCGAAAATTCGCCACCTGCGGATCCACCGCGCCCTTGAAGCGGCCCAGGCGATATTCAAAGCTGTTGCGGTTATCAATCACCACCACATCGTCTTGCGCAATCAGTTCGCGCCACTGCTGCGGGCTAAGGTTGATGCCGGTGTCCGTCGCATCCACATCATTTACACCCAGCAGCACAATCTCCGGCTTTTTGTGCACCTTCATCCGCGCAAACGGCGGCGTGTCGCAATGGCTGTGCTTGAACGGCACGGCGGCAAAGCGCGCATCTTGCGTGAGCGCCTGCTCAAACGTTTCAATATCGCTAGGCATACCCGCTACTGTGCCGTTGATGCCTTCTTGCGCGACCAGAACGCTGCCCTTGAGCGTGCGCGTGAGTGCACGCACATGCGCAACCACGGCGTCGGCATCCGACAACTGCACAAACTTGTAGAACGCGCTATGAATCTGCATGGCGCTATTTTCGCGTTTTTGGCATGTTTATGCGCGTCTACGGGGCTTGTTCAGGCCATGCCAACATTGCCGTCGCCGCCACACGCAGCAATTTCCGACGCGTTGCACCGTCACGTGCTAGCGTAGACATGCCTTGGATCACGGCCATGACATGTGCAGCCAGCGCCTCGGCATCGACGTGTATGCTCAGCTCGCCTTGCTTGATTGCGCCCAAGATTTTCATTTTTAGTTGGGCCTCGATCTTGCGCCGGATGGCACCTAGCTCATTCTTAACATCAGCCGCCGCTGCCGAGCAGCTGATCGCAGATGAAGCGAGCAGGCAGCCCCGCGGCGTAGCAGTACCGGTAAACCCAATGGCCGAGGCCTGCAGTAAACCCCAAGCGGCGTCCCGCGCGGTCGCAGCACCATCAATAATTGAATGTGGCGTAACCGTGCCGGAGAGGTAGCGGCTAACTGCTGCGCGGAACAGTTGCTTCTTATCGCCAAACGCTGCATAGATGCTTGGTGGGGTAACGCCCATCGCAGCTGTCAATTCATTGAGCGACGTAGCCTCATAACCGTGCCGCCAAAAGAGCAGCATGGCTTGGTGAAGTGCTGCATCGCGGTCAAAAGAAAGAGGGCGCCCAGTTTTTCGGCGAGTAGGCGAAGAAATATTTTCCATAGTGCTCACTATATAAATATTAGGGCTTTCTGGCAAATGGTGTTAGGATTTCATATCAAACACTATGAAAGTAAAGTTATGTCAACCTCGACCACCTCACTTGCGAACTATCGAACGCTTGGCCGATCCGGCCTGGCTGTCAGTCCGATTGCTCTTGGAACCATGACTTTTGGTACTGCCCGCTGGGGTTCGAGCGAGGACGAATCGCGTGCAATATTCAATGCTTATGTGGATGCAGGCGGTAATTTTGTGGACACCGCGAACGTTTATTCCGGTGGACGCAGTGAAGAGATGTTGGGCAGCTTTATCGCGCAACGCGGCCTGCGTGACCAGATCGTGGTCGCTACCAAGGCGGGCTTTGCTGCGGGCAGCGGTGCGCATTCCGGTGGCAACGGCGCCAAACATCTACACGCGGCCCTGGACCAGTCACTGCGTCGCCTGGGTACCGATTATGTAGACCTCTATTGGGTGCACGTATGGGATTCAGTGACACCGGCGGAAGAATTGCTGCAGACGATGGCCGCGCTTATTCAAGCGGGCAAGATTCGCTACTGGGGAATATCAAACGCGCCGGCATGGTACGTGGCAAAGTTAGCGACGCTCGCGCACGCGATTGGCAAGCCAGGACCCATCGCATTGCAGTATTTTTACTCCCTGGTGAACCGCGATATTGAAGATGAGCATGTACCGCTAGCAGCGGAGTTTGGCATGGGGATAATGCCCTGGAGCCCGCTGGCATACGGCCTGCTCACCGGTAAGTATGACCGAGCCGCGGTTGAGGCCGCAGGCCCCAGGGCTGGCGGCCTGCCGCAGGATGCCGCACTGATTGGTGAAGAGCGATCCAAAGACGACAAGCGGCTGGACGGCGCAAACCCCTTTGGTGATTCGCTATTTACTGAACGTAATTGGCAGATTGTGGATGTGCTGCGCCGAGTAGCCAATGAGATGGGCCAGAGTCCGGCATCTGTCGCACTGGCATGGGTCATTGGCCGGCCGGGGATCAACTCGACATTGATGGGTGTGAGCCGCGCCGAACAGGTACTTGGCAACGCGGCCGCGCTAGATGTGGTGCTGTCGCCAAAGCATCGCGGCATGCTGGATGCAGTGAGTGCGCCTGAACTTCGAATGCTGCACAGCCTGTTCACACCTGCGCTACGTAAGCAGGTAGTGTTTGGCGGTAGTGCTGTGAGCGGCTGGAGAGAATGACGCACTATCCATGGGCATTTCCAAGCAAAAATGCTTGAAAAACCTCATGGATATTGCGTAAAGCACTTTCAAACCTAAGACAACCGATACGTCTCCAAATGAATGCTCGTCTCGGTATTGCTGATGCCCTTCACCAGCCGGATGCGCTCCAGCGTTTTACTCAGCTCTTGCAAATCCGCGGCGCGCAGCTCGGCGAGTAAATCCCAGCGGCCGTTGGTGTCGTGCAGCGTGGCCACGTTGGGTTCGCCGAGCAAGCTGGCAATCACGGCGCGGGTTTGGTTGCCTTCTACGGCAATGCTCATCCAGGCTTTGATGTCGGTCTTTTGCACGTCCGGCCGCACCCGCACGGTGTAGCCGACGATGATGCCTTCGTCTTCCAGCTTGGTGATGCGGTTGGTCACGGTGCCGCGCGAGACGCCCAG
>JBOFGW010000164.1:0-1870 GCA_051649325.1 Burkholderiaceae bacterium
CTTTTTCAAGCAAAAATGCTTGAAAAAGCGCATGGATATTGCGTAGAACGATCTCAAACACACTAGAAACTGTCATTCCGAGCGAAGCGAGGAATCTCGCTTCATTAGTTGTAGATTCCTCGCTTCGCGCGGAATGACAGCTTGATGCAGACCCGCTTCCCTCCGTCGCCTGTGCCTGCCGCTTTCACCGCTTCTCAACAAACCACTGCACCCCCTCTAGCGCTGCCTCATCCATCATGTTGCACGCCATCGTCTGCCCAGCGAGTTGATACGCAGCCTCAACACCCATCTCCAGTTGCTTGTAGAAAAGCTGCTTGCCCATGCGCACGGCGACATCGGCCTTGCTCACAATCGCGTCGGTGAGCCGTTTGATTTCGGCATCCAAATCGCCGGGCGGAACAGCGCGGTTGATCAGGCCGCGCGCCGCGGCTTCTTGCGCTTCGATGAACTCGCCCGTCAGCAGCATTTCCATCGCTTGCTTGCGGCTCACGTTGCGCGACAAGGCCACGCCGGGCGTTGCGCAGAACAGCCCGACGTTGATGCCGGAGACGGCAAAGCGCGCGGATTCCGCCGCCACTGCCAGATCACACATCGCAACCAGCTGGCAACCCGCTGCAGTGGCCATGCCGTGCACGCGCGCGATCACCGGCTGCGGCATCTGCTGGATCGTCATCATCACGCGGGTGCACTGCGCGAACAATTTTTGGTAGTAGGCGGCAGAAGGCTTGGCGCGCATCTCTTTCAGATCATGCCCGGCGCAGAAGGCGCGGCCGGCGGCGGCGATGACCACTGCGCGCACGGCAGCATCTTTGGCAATCGTATCCAGCTCTTTTTGTAAGGCAGTGAGCATCGCTTCGGACAAGGCGTTGAGCGCGTCCGGCCGGTTGAGCGTGAGCGTGGCCACGCTGCCCAAATTTGCACGAAGAACGAGGTTGTCAATTTGGCTCATGGTTTACCTTGCCACACTAGGCTCTACGCAATATCCATGCGCCTTTTGGAGCAAAATTGTCTGAAAAAGCGCATGGATACTGCGTATTCACTTCTTGAACGCTGTGGTATTCTGCATTCAACTCTTTTGACATGATAAGACTGGCATGGCCGAATCGTCTGTTCCTGCGTTGCAAGTGGCAGCCAAGCAGCTGTCTCGCATTATTGTCGGCAAGCCGGAGCAGATTACGCTCGCGATCACCTGTCTACTGGCAGGCGGCCACCTGCTGATTGAGGACCGGCCGGGCGTGGGCAAGACCACGCTGGCACTAGCGCTGGCGCGCGTGATGGGCCTGGAGTTCAAGCGCGTGCAATTCACCAGCGATCTGTTGCCCAGCGACATTCTGGGCAGCGCGATTTACTCACGCGAGACCGAGCGCTTTCACTTTCGCGCCGGGCCAATTTTTACCAACGTGCTACTGGCCGATGAGATCAACCGCGCCAGCTCCAAAACCCAAAGCGCGCTGCTGGAAGCGATGGAAGAGCATGCGGTTTCTATTGAGGGCACGCGCACCGCGCTGCCCGAGCCGTTTTTTGTGATCGCCACGCAAAATCCGCTCTCGCAGGTCGGTACATTTGCACTGCCTGAGTCTCAGCTTGATCGCTTTCTCATGCGCATCACGCTGGGCCTGCCCGGCAAGCTCGCAGAGCGCGAACTGCTCGCCGGCCAGGATCGCCGTCACATGATCAACGATCTGCAGCCTGCACTGAGTCGTGATCAGCTTGCCGCAATCCAAAAGATCGCCCGCGCTGTGCATGTGAGCGACGCGCTGCTGGACTACGTGCAGTCACTGGTAGACGCCACACGCACCGACCCGCATGTGGTCGAAGGCCTAAGCCCGCGCGGCGCGATTGCGCTGCTGGCCGCGGCGCGCGCCGCGGC
>JBOFGW010000165.1:0-13747 GCA_051649325.1 Burkholderiaceae bacterium
AGGCGTTGCGCCGCCAATCTTCCAAGCGGCTTGCAAGCCGCGCGGTGGACGGGCGGGGGGTGGGGTTAGGCGATGGCATAAAGTTTTCGCAATTCAAGCGCTTTCGCTCTTACGTTCAATCAACTCAATCTTGTATCCATCCGGATCTTGCACAAACGCAATCACGGTGGTGCCGCCTTTGACCGGGCCGGGCTCGCGCGTGATGTTGCCGCCGCCGGAGCGAATCTTTTCACACGCAGCGTATACATCCGGTACCGCCAACGCAATATGTCCGTACGCGGTGCCGATTTCGTAGCTGGCCACGCCGTAGTTATAGGTCAGTTCAATCTCCGCGTGATCTGGGTTGCTGCCGTAGCCGACAAAGGCGAGCGAGTATTTTTGCTCCGGCCGGTCGGTGGTGCGCAGCAGCTGCATACCCATCACCTTGGTGTAGAAATCGATCGATCGCTGCAAATCGCCGACCCGCAGCATGGTGTGAAGCAGTCGCATAGTGCATTCCTGAAAAATTACCCAATTGATCTAGCGTACCGCACCCCACGCAGACAAACCCCCTTTCGCGGCGCGCGCGATTGCATTAGCATCAGCCCGCTCACATCCCAAAACTTGAAAGCGGGGGTTCAACACCATGGTCACAAGAAGAAAGCTTCTCGAAACAGGCGGATACGGCAGCGTGCTGGCGGCCGGCGGCGCATTGGCGCTTACGGGCTGCGCATCCCCGCCCGCAGCCGCACCCACAAGCGCGGCCAAGCCGGTGCCGCAAACGGCCACACGCACTCCGCCGCGGATGGTCGCGGGAGGTGGTGGTGCCAAGATCGCCGTGTATGACACCGGCAACCCCGCCGGCAAACCGCTGCTGTTTATCCACGGCTATATGCAAAGCCATCAAAGCTGGATCAAGCAGTTCACCGATGAAAGCCTGCGCAGCAAGTATCGCCTGGTGGCGATGGACATGCGCGGCCACGGCGAAAGCCAAAAGCTGCCGAATGTGCCCGACTATCAAAAGGGCAGCGATTGGGCAGATGATGTGAATGCCGTGATCACCAGCCTGGGCTTGAACAAGCCGGTGGTCTCGGTCTGGTCGTACGGCGGCTTTGTGATTGGCGACTACATCAGAAAATATGGCGATGGCGCGCTGGGCGGCATCAACTTCGTTGGTGCTGCGGTTGATTTCACCAAGGGCGACCCCGCAGTGAAGCCACCGCACTTTGGCGATGGCATGGTGCACGTGCTGGGCACCGCGGGTGTGGACGCCACCAAGAACAACGCGCCGATTACAGACCCGGCCGTGATTCGCAATCACGTGCGCGAGTTCGTCAAAGCCTGCTTTGCGATTGCGCCCACGCCGCAGGAGTTTGAGAGCATGATCATCTTCAACGAAGCGGTGCCGATGGCTGCGCGGCAAGGGCTGATCTTTCGCCCCGGAGCAGAGATGAATTTCTCCGACACGCTGCGCAAGGTCAAAGTACCCGCGCTCGTTACGCACGGCCGCAAAGAGCGGCTGGTGTTGCCTGCGCATGGTGAGTACATCAAGAGCCTGGTGCCGCAAGCGCAGGTGTCGTTCTATGACAATTCCGGCCACGCGCCGTTTTTTGAAGAGGCCAAGCGGTTTAACGCAGAGCTGGCGAAGTTTGCGGGCTAGGTTCTAGAGGCAACTACGCAGTATCCATGCGCTTTTTCAGGCATTTTTGCTCTGAAACCCGCATGGATATTGCGTAGTTACTGTTTTAGAGTGTCAATTTACAGCTTGGTGCCACCGCTGGCATCCACAATCTGCCCCGTGGTCCACGCGCCATCCGGCCCAGCGAGAAACGCCACTACACCTGCGATGTACTGCGGCTGACCAATGCCCGGCAAAGACTGAATCTGCGCCAGCGTGTCGGTGCCGCCGGGCCCGTGAATCCATGCGCTCATGCGCGTGTCGATCGCGCCGGGTGCGACGGCATTCACGGTGATGTTGCGTTTGCCCAGTTCGCCAGCTAGCTGCAGCGTGAGCACGTCCACAAAGCCTTTGGTCGCCGAATACGCTGGAATGCCGGGGAAAAATGTGCGCGAAACGGCAGAGGACAGGTTGATGATGCGCCCGCCATCTGGAATCTTGGGCAGCAGCTTTTGCGTGATGAAGAACACGCTGCGCATATTGATATTGGCAAGCGTGTCGTAGTCTTTTTCAGTCATTTCCTGAACTGAAGCAAACGGCGCCACACCCGCGTTGTTCACCAAAATGTCGATGCGTGGCGCCTGCAGGCGCTTGGCCAATTGATCGGCGCCATCGTGCGCGGCCAGGTCGGCCTGCACGGTGGTGGCAACACCGCCGGCCTTCTTGATCTCGTCAGCGACTTGCTGCGCTTCTGCCGCGCCTGCGCCGTAATGCAGAATGACTTGCGCGCCATCGGCCGCTAGCCGCTTGGCAATCGCGGCGCCAATGCCGCGGGATGCGCCGGTGATGAGCGCGGTTTTATTGAGGAGAGGTTTAGACATCGCTTTTTCCTTAAATTGAACGAATGGTCAAAATAGAGCCTTAAAAAAGCACCCTACGGTGCCCTGGATCGGAACGCGCTCAGCTCCTTGGCGCGGCCGCAAATTCACTTACGGCTGGTCAAGCATCTTCAAGGCAAGCGCCACCGTAGCGCCAAGCCGCGCCGGGTTTGCATCCACACGCGCAGCCACACGCAGGCCGCTCATCACGCTGATTAGCAAATCGGCAAGCTGTGCGGACGGTGCATTGTTTTTTACTGATCCGTCCCGCTGGCCGCGCTCCACCGCCGCGCGCAGCAGCTCATGGGAGTTTTGCCATTTGCTCTGCAGCGACATGCGAACCGTGGGATCATCAATCGCTTCCAGCAGGCCGCTGCTCACAATGCAGCTTTGCTGAGCTAGGTCGCCGCTGGCGCACACCTGTACCAAATGATTGAAGAACGCCTGCAGCGCGGCGCGGCCATCGGCGGCATCGCGCATGGCAATAGCAACCGCGCTATAGCGGGCCGCAGCGCAATCGACTGCTTTCAAATACAGCGCTTGCTTATCGCCAAATGTGTTGTAAAGACTTTGCTTGCCCAGCCCGGTGGCCTCAGCCAGCATGGCCACCGACGTGCCGCCATAGCCGTGCGCCGAGAAAACATCGGCCGCCTGGTCAATGACTTGCGCTTCAGAAAAATTGCGTTCGCGTGGCATGGAAAGCAGGTTAGTTTAATTTGAACGAACAGTCAAATTAAAACCTTTGTTGAGGTATTTTGAGCATGTACGCAATATCCATGCGGGTTCTCAGGCATTTTGGCCTGGAAACCCTTATGGATATTGCGTAGAGCCCTAAAAACCTACCTCAAATTCGATATATCTCGAAAAATTGAGACTGTCATCCCGGCGAAAGCCGGGATCCAGGAGAAGCCACGCAATCTGGAAACGTTACCTGGATCCCGGCCTTCGCCGGGATGACAGCACTAGGCGGGGACTGCTCTTTGATTTGAGAGAGGTTCTAGAACTGCGGCAACGGTTGTTCCGCCAAATTCCGCAAGCGGCTACGCGCAGCGTCAAAATCAGGAATCACGCTTTCCACCACCTGCCAGAAGCGCGGGCTGTGGTTCATCTCGCGCAGGTGCGCAAGTTCGTGCGCGATGACGTAGTCAATCACGTCAAAGCCAAAATGCACCAGGCGCCAGTGCAGGCGCACCCGGCCGTCACTGCCGGCGCTGCCCCAGCGGGTGCTGGCGTTGGACAGCTTGAGTTCTGTGACCTTCACGCCGAGGCGCGCTTCAAAGATGGGGATACGCTCTTCAAACACGCGCCACGCCTCGCCCTGCAGCCAGCCTTGCACGCTGTCTTTGATGCGCTGCTCGCTGGCATCTTCCGGCAGAGCGAGCAGCAGCGTTTCTTGCTCGAACATGCCCAGTTGCAAGCGGGTTTGCTTGGTGCCGGAGCCCAGTTCAATCGTGATGGTGCGGCCCAGATACGGCAGTGTGGTGCCGTGCTCCCACTTGGTGGAATGCACCAGCATGCGGGCGCGGCGCGCCTGCCATTCGGCGAGTTTGTCCATGATCCAGCGCTGCTTTTCTTGCAGCGCTTGCTCTACGTCCGCCAGCAACACCCATTTGGGCGCGGAAACAGACAGGCCGCGGTCGTCAATCACAAAGCCGATGGTGCGGCGCTTGCCGCGTTTGAGCGTGTATTCAATCACCGAGCTGCCAAACTGCACAAAGCGTTTGGCGCTGTTCAAATTGCTTGGAGTAGGAGTGTCCGGCGCTCCAAAATTGAGCGCGAGCTGCGGTTCAGCCGGCGGGACTTTTTTGCTCATGGGCGGCGCTTGCTTGGTAGGGCTCAGTATAGCGATGCGGCGCCAGCACGCGCATTTCTGTCTCGATCCACGCCTCGACTTGTTGCATCAGTGATTCAGGCGTGTGACCGTGAGATGACAGAGGTTTCCCAATGCTGATCGTCACAGTGCCCGGCCGCAGCACAAACTTCTTGCGCGGCCAGTATTCGCCGGCGTTATGCGCAATCGGCACCACCGCCGCGCCGGTGGCCACCGCCAGCCGCGTGCCGCCGGTCTTGTACGTACCGGCCTTGCCCACCGGAATGCGCGTGCCTTCCGGGAACATGATGATCCAGTTGCCCTGCGCCATCAGCTCTTTACCGCGCTGTGCCACCAGCGCAAACGCCTCCGAGCGTTTGCTGCGGTCAATATGAATCATGTCCAGCCGCGCCATTGCCCAGCCAAAGAAGGGGATATAGATCAGCTCGCGCTTGAACACATACGCCAGCGGATGCGGCATCATCGTGGGGAACAAAAACGTCTCATACGTGCTTTGATGTTTGGCCAGCAAAATGGTGGGCGTGTTGTTCTCCGCCTTGGGCAGATTTTCCATGCCGCGTACTTCATAGCGTACGCCGCAGATCACCCGAGCGCCCCAGATCGCCATGCACAACCACTGCGTGGTGAACCAATACAGCGGCGTGCCGCGCATGAAGATGGATGCGACGATAGAAAAAATCGCCCACGGAATCACCGTGATCGTCATGAACAGCACGAACAGGATGGAGCGGATGAGGTTCATGGCTGTGCCGCAATCATTTCGTCGTAGTCAGCGCGCGTGATGCCAAACATCAGCGTATCGCTCAGCGCGCCCTGCATGTTGCGCCGTTCGTTGCGCAAATACGCTTCTTGCGTATAGCCCGCGCGGGGCGGCACCGCCGCGCTGCGTGTGTTGGCCGCATCGCAAGAAATGCACAGGCGCTGCGCATGCAAATGCTCAAACCCAAACTTGGTGAGTAGATTGACTGCTTCGGTCACGTAGCCTTTGCCCTGCGCTGAGGGGTGAACCCAGTAACCAATCATCAGCTTTGGCGTCTTCCAGTCCGGGTCGTGCAGGCCGCAGCCACCCATCAGTTGCCCACTCACGCTTTCCCAGATGCCAAACACAAAATCTTCCCGCTTTATCCACTGCGCCTGCATACCGCGCACGTAGCGCTGCGCGTGCAAAGGGTCATCAAACAGTGTCGGCCACGTCATCCATGGCAATAGGTGCTCGCGGCTGGCATTCACGCACGCTGTCACTGCAGATGCGTCGTTATCTGTGTAAGCACGCAGCTCAACCAATGCCCCGCGCAGTGATGTGGGCAATTGCAGCAACAACGCTTCGCCGGATTCCATCGGCTCAGCTCGCAAGCTTAGACAGATCAGCCACGCGGTTCATCGCCGTATGCAGGCTTTGCAGCAGCGCAAGACGATTTGCCTTCAGCACAGGGTCTTCCGCATTCACCATTACCTTGTCGAAGAATGCATCCACCGGGCCGCGCAGCGATGCAAGCTCGCGCAGGCTGGCGGCGTATTCGCCGTTGTTAAACAGCGGCTTAGCGATGTCTTCTGCACTCTTGATGGCTTTGTACAAATGCTTCTCCGCGTCTTCCACAAACTTGGCTTCATCTACTTGACCCACCGCAGCATCCGACTTTTTCAGAATGTTGCCGATGCGTTTGTTGGCGGCGGCGAGCGCCTCCGCCTCCGGCAGTTGGAGGAATGCGCGGACCGCTTCAAGGTGTTTGGGAATCTCACTCCACGCGGGCCGAGCTTCAAGCACAGCCTCAGTTTCTTGCGCGCTGTAGCCCAGCTCGCGCAAGTAACCTGCAACGCGATCAAACATAAACGCCATCAGCGCTTCAAAGTTCTCTGGCGTGCCTTTAAAGTTTGCATAGGCATGCTGCGCGAGCGTGCGCAAGTTCAGCGGCAGCTTCTTTTCAATCAGCATGCGCACAATGCCCAGCGCATGACGGCGCAGCGCAAACGGATCTTTGTCACCGGTAGGTAGCTGGCCAATGGCAAACATGCCGGCAAGCGTTTCCAGCTTGTCTGCCAGCGCAAGCACGGTTCCAGTGGGTGTGCCCGGCAAAGCATCGCCTGCAAACTTGGGCTGATAGTGTTCTGTGATCGCCTGCGCAACCTCTGCGTCTTCGCCGTCATGCTTGGCGTAGTACGTGCCCATGATGCCCTGCAGCTCAGGAAACTCGCCGACCATGTCGGTCAGCAAATCGGCTTTGGAAAGCTTTGCCGCGCGCTCGACTTTCTTCACATCCGCGCCCAGCAGTTTTGCGATTTCCGCTGCGATAGCCGTCACGCGTGCATTGCGATCCGCTTGCGAGCCCAGCTTGCCGTGATACACCACATTCGCCAGCTTGGGCAGACGCGACTCCAGCGTTTGCTTGCGGTCTTGGTCAAAGAAGAACTTTGCATCCGCCAACCGTGGCCGCACCACGCGCTCATTGCCGCTGATGATCAGGCGCGGGTCTGCTGTTTCGATATTGCTCACAATCAAAAATCGATTCGTGAGCTTGCCGTTTTTCTGCGTGGCAAAGTATTTTTGATTGGTCTGCATCGTGAGGATGAGACACTCCTGCGGCACTTCAAGAAACTCTTTTTCAAAGTGGCATTCGTACACCACCGGCCATTCGACGAGTGAGGTGACTTCATCCAGCAACGCATCTGGCGCGATGATCTCGTCGCCTTTGGCTAAGTTATTCAACTGCTTTTCAATCGATGCGCGGCGCTCTGCGTAGCTGGCGACCACGTGCGCTTTCTTGAGCGTTTCAACATAGATGTTCGCATTGGCAATGGTGACTGGGCCGCTTGCATGAAAGCGGTGCCCTTGTGTGGAGTTGCCGGCTTTGACGCCCAGCACGTTGACAGGTAGCACGGTTGATCCATGCAGCGCAATCAACCCATGCGCGGGGCGCACAAAGTTCACGGCGGTGCCATCGTCGCGTTCGTAGAACATCACCTTTGGAATTGGCAGCTTGGCGACGGTGTCGGCAAGCACTTCTTGCAGACCTTCCGCGAGTGGTTTGCCTTGCGCGGTGTAGCTGTAGAACAGCGCTTCGGCCTTGCCGTCCATCGCGCGCTCAAGCTTGGGCAACACGGATTCATCCAGCCCGATGGTGGCGAGTTTTTTGAGCAGCGGCGGCTGCGGCTTGCCGTCTGCCGAGAACGCGACGGCGACAGGCAGAATTTTGTCGCGCCGCGCTTCACTCGCGGATTGCGCGGCAACATTGCTGATGTGCACCGCAAGCCGGCGTGGGGTGGCGTAGCTGGTCACCACCGCATCTGCACCGGTAAGTTTGCGACTTGCTAGCCCTTGTGCGATGCCTTGTGCAAACGCCTCGCCGAGTTTTTTCAGCGCCTTGGGCGGCAGTTCTTCGGTGCGCAGTTCAACCAGCAGTGAATTCATGTTTTTCTAACAGTGAGTACGCAATATTCATGCGCCTTTTCAGACATTTTTGCTTCAAAAGGCGCATGGATATTGCGTGGTTCTATTTCAAATATGGGTGAATTGCCACGCCGGCCCTCACCCTAGCCCTCTCCCGCTCGCTGATGCGGCGGGAGAGGGGACTAAAAACTTGGCGATGCCGCGCGACAGGCCATCAAGTACTTCCTTCCATTCACGCGGCCTTTGCTGCGCCACCCGCACCGCACATCGGAAAACCCAAGCGCTCGCGGCTATCGTAATAACCCTTAGCCACTTCACGCGAGATATTGCGGATGCGGCCGATGTAGGCGGCGCGTTCGGTGACGCTAATCGCGCCTCGCGCATCGAGCAAGTTAAACGTGTGGCCGGCTTTGAGCACCGCTTCATACGCGGGCAAGGCGAGCTGCTTTTCCATCAGCAGCTTGGCGCGCGCTTCAAATTCATTGAAATGGCGTAGCAGTTCTGGCGCGTCTGCATGCTCAAACGTGAAGGTGGCTTGCTCCACCTCGTTTTGATGAAACACGTCGCCGTAGGTGAGCCGCTTTTCTACGCCGCGGTCTTTCCACACCGTCCAGGTCAGGTCGTACACATTGTCTACGCCTTGCAGGTACATGCACAGGCGCTCCAGGCCGTAGGTGATCTCGCCGGTGATCGGCTTGCACTCCAACCCGCCGACTTGCTGAAAGTAGGTGAACTGCGTGATCTCCATGCCGTTCATCCACACCTCCCAGCCCAGGCCCCAGCAGCCCAGCGTGGGGTTTTCCCAATCGTCTTCCACAAAGCGAATGTCGTTTTGCAGCGTGTCGATGCCGATAGCTTTGAGCGAACCGAGATACAGATCGAGGATGTTCTCCGGCGCGGGCTTGAGCACCACTTGATATTGATGGTGCATGTACAGACGGTTGGGGTTCTCGCCATAGCGTCCATCTTTGGGGCGGCGGCTGGGCTGCACGTACGCGGCGCGCCAGGGCTCGGGGCCGATGGCGCGCAGGAACGTATGCACATGCGATGTGCCTGCGCCAACTTCAAGATCGATGGGCTGCATCAGCGCGCAGCCGTTCTCGTTCCAATACGTTTGCAGGCGGAGGATGAGTTCTTGGAAGGTGATCATTGGCAAATCTCGCTCAGCTGTCATTCCGGTGAAAGTCGGAATCTAGGAGGCAGTTCCTGGGCTCCGGCTTTCGCCGGAGCGACAATACTTTTTGATTTTACCGGTCGCGTCTTGTCTTGAAGTGCAGCACCGCGGCAAGGAGCAGAATCAACAGCGCCGTTGTCACACCCGGCACGTTGCCATATTGCGTAAACACGGTGTCGCGCCGCGTGATGGGCAAATCAAAATTTAGCGAACTTTTGATGTTGAGCGGCAGTTGATGCAGCACTTTGCCATTGGCATCAATCGCCGCCGTCACGCCGGTGTTGGTGGCGCGGATGCTGGGGCGGCCCAGTTCAATGCTGCGCATGCGGGCGATTTGCAAATGCTGCGGCATGGCCCAGCTGTCACCAAACCAGGCCAGGTTGCTGACGTTGAGCAGTACATCGCTGCTGCGCGCATCGTCGGTGAGTTCTTCGCCAAACACGTCTTCGTAGCAAATGTTGACGGCGACTTTTACGCTCTTGCCGCCTGCTGTGGGCACATTAAAGGGCGGCTGGTCTTTGGCGCCGCGCGCAAAATCGCCCAGCGGCATCTGCATCGCGTCTACAAACCAGCGGAAGCCGGGCGGAATAAATTCACCAAACGGTACCAAGTGCTGCTTGCTGTAAAAGTACGGGATGCGCGTGCCGTCCGGCGCGTAGCCGATCACGCTGTTGGTCCATTGGCCATCGGTCTTGATGGGTGCACCTGTGAGGACGACCGTGCCGTGCTGTTTGGCTGCCTGCGCCAGCGCGTCATAAGCCTGGACAAAGCGTTCCGGCGGAACCGGGATCGCGGTCTCCGGCAGCACAATCAAATCCGCGCGCTTTTCATTCACCATCGCGATGTAATCGTTGGCCGCGTTGACGATGGTGGCGTTGTCAAACTTCATGCTCTGCGGCACGTTGCCTTGCAGCAGCCGAATGGACATGGAGGCGGTGGACGGCAACGCCTGCTGTAGCGGCGTGGATAGCCAGCCGCCCGCAAGCACAAGTGCGACCAGTCCCAAAGAGGAGTACGCAATATCCATGCGGGTTTTCAAGGCATTTTGCTCTGAAAGGCGCATGGATATTGCGTACGCTGCTCTCAATGCGATCCAAACCAGTGCCGCAGCCAGCGCCGCAATTGCGCCCACTGCGTACACGCCCACGTACGGCGCGTATCCCGCGAGCGGTGAATCGGTGTGTGCATAGCCCGCCGCCAGCCAGGGAAAGCCGGTGAAGACCCAGCCGCGTGCGTGGTCGGTGAGGAGCCAGGCGGCGGAGAAGATTGCGGCGCTCCACCAATTTGCCCTCACCCTAACCCTCTCCCGCGCGCGGGAGAGGGGATTTACAGCTCCCTCTCCTGCGTTAGCGGGAGAGGGCGGGGGGTGAGGGCCTGCCAGCCACCACGTAATCATCGCCGCGAGCATCGGATACAGCGCCATGTAACACGCCAAAGCAAACACGCCGAATGCGGCAAGCGGCGCAACCATCAGGCCGTAAACGTGCAGGCTGATGTAGAGCCAGCTCACGCCGCTTAAAAAATGCGCCAGGCCGAATGCAAAGCTGATGCAGGCGGCATCACGCAGGCGCGGTGCGTTAAGCGTTAATGCAAACAGCGCCGCAAAGCTGATGAACTGCAGCCACCACAGGTTGTGGGGCGCAAAGCTGAAGGTGTGTACGGTGCCCGCAGCCGCTGCGAGGGCTGCGCTTTGCCAGAGCCTCATGAATGCGATGGGTTCATGGATGCGAGAGGCTTGCCCCCACCCTAACCCTCCCCCGCTGATGCAGGGGAGGGGATTTGATTGCCGCGCTCAACCCGCAGTACATCAATGCGGCGCGCGTCTGCACGTAGCACGGTGAACTTCAGGCCGGAGAATTCGGCTTCTTCTTCCACCTTGGGCACGCGGCCAAACGTGGCGGTAACGAGGCCACCGATAGTGTCGTGCTCTTCATCGGTAAAGTTGGTTTGAAACCGTTCGTTGAACTGGGCAATTTCAGTGTCTGCATCTACGCGCCACAGGCCGGGGCCCAGGGCGGTGATATGGTCTTTTGCTTCGTCGTAGTCGTACTCGTCTTCAATGTCGCCGACGATTTGTTCCAGCGCGTCTTCCAGCGTGATCAGGCCGGCCACGCCGCCGTATTCGTCCACCACAATGGCCATGTGGTTGCGGTTGGCGCGAAACTCGCGCAGCAGCACATTGAGCCGCTTACTTTCGGGAATGAATACCGCGGGGCGCAGCACATCGCGCACGTCCAGCGAATCGTCTTGCGAAAGGCGCAGCAAATCTTTGGCGAGCAAAATGCCAGCCACTTTATCTTTGCCGCCTTCAATGGCGGGAAAGCGCGAGTGCGAGGTTTCAATCACAAAGCCCAGCCACGCGTCCGGCGGTTGGTTGATGTCGATGCAGTCCATCTGCGCGCGCGGCACCATGATGTCGCGCGCGGCCAGATCGCTCACCTGCAGCACGCCATGCATCATGGCGAGTGCGTCAGCGTCGAGCAAATTGCGGTCGTGCGCGGCTTGCAGCAGGTTGAGCAGTTCATCGCGCGAATCCGGCTCACGCGTGAGCAGGGCGGAGAGTTTTTCCAGCAGCGATTTGTGGGGTGCGCGGTGCGCGTTGTCGTTCATGCGTGCGTGCTTTGAGTGTGAAAGCACAAGAGTGAATCTGCGCGGAGCATAGCCGAATCACACTGCGTACGGGTTACGGATGCGTAGCGATGCAAGTAGCTCAACTTCACGTGCTTCCATGCGCTGCGCATCGCGGTCATTTTCATGGTCATAGCCCTGCGCGTGCAGCACGCCGTGAATGACAAGGTGCGCCAAGTGATTGCGCACGGCCTTGCGCTGCGCTTTGGCTTCTGCGCGCACCACGGCTGTGCACAAAATAATGTCGGCCTGCAGCGGCTGCCCGCGCACGTGCGGATACGCAAAGGTCAGCACATTGGTGGCGTAGTCTTTGCCGCGGTATTCGCTGTTGAGCGCGCGGCCTTCGTGCTGCGATACAAAGCGCAAATTGATGTGCGCCGGCTTCTCGAGCGCGCGCGCAACCCAGCGGCGCAGCGTGGAGCGTGCGGCGATGTTTTGCGCGCTTGGGTCTGCGTATTGAAAGCTCAATTCGAGTGGATTTGAAAGCATGTACGCTTTATTCATGCGCCTTTTGGGCCATTTTTGCTTGGAAATACGCATGAATCATGCGTCTTTGCCTTTGGAATCTGCGGCTTCATATGCATCCACAATCCGCGCCACGAGCGGATGGCGCACCACATCGGCACTGGTAAACGTGGTGAATGCCAAGCCGCGTACCTTGGCCAGAATACGGCGCGAATCAATCAAGCCGCTCTTGGCGTTTTTGGGCAGATCAATTTGCGACACATCGCCGTTGACCACCGCGCGCGAACCGAAGCCGATGCGGGTGAGAAACATCTTCATCTGCTCGGGCGTGGTGTTTTGCGCTTCGTCCAGAATGATGAAGGCGTGATTCAGCGTGCGGCCGCGCATATACGCGAGCGGCGCGATCTCGATCATCTGTTTTTCAATCGCCTTTTGCACCTTGTCAAAACCCATCAGGTCATACAGCGCGTCGTACAGCGGGCGCAGATACGGATCAATCTTTTGCGCAAGATCGCCAGGCAAAAACCCCAGCCGTTCACCCGCTTCCACCGCCGGGCGCGTGAGCACAATGCGCTTGACCGCCTCGCGTTCCAGCGCATCCACTGCGCAGGCCACGGCGAGATACGTTTTGCCTGTGCCGGCGGGGCCGATGCCAAAAGTAATGTCGTGTGTGAGAATGTTCTTGATGTAGGCGCGCTGATTCGGCGTGCGGCCTTGCAAGTCGGCCCGCTTGACGCGCAGCTGCAGGCTGGGCGCTTCGTCCAGCGACACTTGTTTTGGTGCGTGTGGCTTGGTGAGTTCGACCAAGCTGAGCTGAATATCGTCCACGCTGATGGGCTTGGCGGCCTTGAGAAAAAACTGTTCAAGTACGGAGACCGCCTGCTTTGCCGCCGCATCTGCGCCGCGCACCGAAAAGCGCGCGCCGCGGCGGGTGATGGCTACGTCCAGCGCTGCCTCGATCTGGCGCAGGTTTTCATCCAGCGGGCCGCACAGGTTGGCGAGCTGTTTGTTGGATGCGTCTTGAAAAACGGTGCCGGCCGCCATCGCGCTCACTGCGTCACTGCTTCATGCGTAACCACTTCGCCGCGCAGCGAATTAGGGTTCACCTGCGTGATGGCCACATCAATCAACTGCCCGATCAAGCGCGGCTGGCCTTTGAAGTTGACGATGCGCATGTTCTCTGTGCGGCCCATCAGTTCAGCCGCGTCTTTTTTGCTCGTGCCTTCGACCAGAATGCGCTGCGTGCTGCCAAGCATTTTGCGGCTGATCTCTTGCGCGTGACCGGTGATTTTTGACTGTAGCTTTGCGAGGCGCGCGAGTTTGGCGTCTTGCGGCGTTTCGTCTTGTAGATCTGCGGCCGGCGTGCCGGGGCGGCGGCTGTAGACGAAACTGAAGCTTTGATCAAAGTAGCAGTCTTCAATCAACTGCATGGTTCTCTCAAAATCCTCTTCCGTCTCGCCGGGGAAGCCGACGATGAAGTCAGAGCTAATGCAAATATCCGGCCGCACCGCGCGCAGTTTGCGGATGATGCTTTTGTATTCCAGCGCTGTGTAGCCGCGCTTCATGTTGGCCAGAACGCGGTCGCTACCGGACTGCACCGGCAAATGCAGAAAGTTTGCGAGCTTGGGCAGCGTGGCGTAGCAATCGATCAGGCGCTGCGTCATTTCTTTCGGATGGCTGGTAGTGAAGCGGATGCGCTCGATGCCGGGGATCTCATGCGCGTACTCCAGCAGCATCGCAAAGTCTGCGATCTCGCCACTGCCTTGTTTACCCCTGTATGCGTTGACGT
>JBOFGW010000166.1:0-4141 GCA_051649325.1 Burkholderiaceae bacterium
GGCATGGTGCCTGAAAAGCTGCTGGGGTCGTCCTTGACCGCAAAGCCAGGAAAATCGTAGTTGCGCGAGCGCGTATCCAGACCATCCAGTTGCCAGGCCACGTTGTCTGCGCCGCCCGCAAGCGCTGCATGCACACCGCGTTCTTTCATGTTGTCTGACAAACGCAGGCCCGCTTCGCCGCGCAGGGTTTGCGGCACTTTGAGTGGAATGCGGTCGTTCACCACGTTCACCAGGCCGCCAATCGCGCCGCTGCCGTACAGCAGCGTGGCTGGGCCGCGCAGAATTTCCACCTGCGTGGCGTTGTTGGTTTCAGTCGCAACGCGATGGTCGGGTGACAGGCGCGAGACATCGTTCACGCCCATGCCGTTTTCCAGCATCTGCACGCGCGGGCCGTCCTGGCCGCGGATGATCGGCCGGCCCGCGCCGGGGGCAAAGGCCGAGCTGGTCACGCCCAGCTGGCCGCCGAGTGTGTCGCCCAGGCTGCTGCCCTGCAGCTGCTCCAGCTCGCGCTTGGTAATCACGCTGGCGGGGCTGGAAAGTTGATCTGCGGTTCTGGCCAGCGGCGTGGCGGTGACCACAACAGCATCGAGTTTTTGCGGAGAATCAGATTGCTGCGCGTACGCGCACAGCGAAGTGGCGGAAAACGCCGCGGCGAGCGCGAGGGCGAGCGGAGAAAACGAAGGCTTGCGCACAGCGCGCAAAGTAGGTGCTGACATGAATAAAGTCCTCAAAACCAAACAAGAAAGGCGCAAACGCGTGCGGCGCACTTAGGTGCGCGGCACGTTGCAAGTGACAAGCAGAGGAGAGGACTTAGCGCGGCGGGCCGCGCGAGCGCTGCGTGATCGGCCGTGCGCGTGCACGTGCCAGCGCAAGCACTGCGGCTTGCGCGTGGCCGGCCGCCATCAGCGCGAGAACAAGCGCCGCTGCAGCCAAAGCCAGGGGAGAAAGCAAGTGATCAATCGCGGCGCAATCATCGCCGTGCAAGCAGGCGGATTCCGCCAACTCCACAATCCAAGATTGCCCGTGCTCATGGTCATGCGCGGCGTGCGCCTTGCTGGCCAGTAGCGCCAGCGGCGAAGCAGGTGTTTGCGAATGCACCAGCCGGTGCGCCAGGCCGACAAACTGCGCGCCCAGCAGGCAGGCCACCACCAGCGCGGCCAACCACTGCCGCATCGAAGCGTTGCTCAGCAAGCGGTGAATGTTGACAAGCACTTGGTTACTTGGACGGCTGCGCATCCGTCAGCCGGTAATACAGCCCGGCCGGGTCATTGGGCAGCACTTCAAACTTGCCGGCCACCACAATCGGTTCAAACGTGACTTTGAACGGCGTTTTGGTCTTGACCTCGACCATGCCTTCCGGCCCGGCGGGCAGGCAGAAATTACAGGTCTGCGGCGTGACGGTTACGAGAAAATGCGTCTGCCTGTCGCCGGGCGACAGCGGCATCATGAAACCGGCCAGCTTTACATCGCGCTTGTTCAGATTCAGCACGTCTTTGTCAAACTCCGGCAGGATGCGCTCTTTGCTTTTCACCGGCTTCACCTTGGCCAGCAAATCCCACGACACTGCGCCCTTCACATCCGGAATCGCCATCTGCTGGCCCGGAAACCCCGGCCCGCCATGGCTGGGCGCGCCGCCCGCAGGGCCAAGCGGATTGGACAGCTGCGCAAACGCGCTGCCGGTCAACAGCATTGCCGCAGCAAAACCCAATATTTTTTTCATCACACCACCTGCAGATTCAAACGGAGCGCTTGCGGTTATGGCGCAAACGCGATGGCCTAAGTGTAGTGCCGCCGCGCAAAGCACCGCTGGACGGAATTACCCTTGCCGCCAAAGGGCTCTACGCAATATCCATGCGGGTTTTGAGGCAAAAATGGCTCAAAAAGCGCGTGGATATTGCGTAGAGAACTTCGAACAATCCAGATCTATCTCCGATCAAGTGCGCCGGATGGAGAGATTAGGCGTCGCTGCTTGCATAGCGGTACACCCCCTCTCGGAGTGAAGCCTCTCCCAGGACCGGAACGCTGAGTCGGTATGTAAGTGGGAATAGCTCGCTTGCCTTTAGCCCAAGCTCCTTTGCCGCGCTGCGCGCTTGCTGAGCAGCACCGTCCATACCGGGCCAAGGAATGAAGATGTAATTGTCTTCGGTTAGAACTGCTGCGTGCACCGCTTCAAACCCCTCTGCAGTGTTTACGCCGACTATGCCGCGGTACTCGACTCCCTTTGGAGTCGTCAGCGTTGCGGCCACGGAAAGTGAATAGCCGTCCGTGGGCACCTGCTTCGTACGAGCTGGACGGACCCATGTCTCGTCTTGGCTGCCCTCGTTTTCTTCGTCAACGAACTCCCACACCGGAAACGCCTCAAGGTCAGCGGGCCGTAGTTGGTCAATGGGTTTTCGCGTTTTGTGGGAAATGTGGTCAGACACGATTACTCTGTTTGATTCCGACGTTCCATTATCTTGCAGTAAAAATACCGTTTCCGCCGAAGTGCTTTACGCAATACCCATGCGCCTTTCCAGCCAAAAACACCCCAAAACCCGCATGAATACTGCGTAGAGACATAAAAAACCTCAGTGTGAATGCCGCATCCCGCAGTATTTGCCGATGCCAATGCCTTTGCAGTCTTTTTGCATCTGGTCGTGGCAGGCTTTTTCTTCTTTGCCGGACTCCAGGCATTTGGCGGCGTCTTCGTGGGCCTTGGCCATGGCGCGGTGCTGGGCAACGGTTTCTTTTTTGTGCGCGGCTTCTTTGTCTTCTTTGGGCTTGGGCGTGGATTGCGCTTGTGCGCCCAAAGCAAACGCGGCAAGCAGCACTGCGGCGAGTAGTTTGGATGTGCGGTTCATGAGTAGCTCCTTCGTCAAAAAAAGTTAGTGCGTTTTTATCTAGTCGCGAGCATCTGCGCCGGCTGTGTGGCTGCGGCGCGCCATGCGGGAAACAGCGCAGCGACTATCGCAACCACCACGGCCACGAGGGCGAGCAGCCAGTTGATGGAGGCGTGCGTCAGCTCCGGCATCAACACTTTTGGCCCGGTGGCCAGCCAGTGCTGCGTGCCGGCGAGCACCAGCCAGGCCACCAGCACGCCCAGCAGCGCGCCGGCAATGCCAAGCAGCAGCGCCTCCAGCAAAAACTGCGCAAACAGCCGCGGTTGAGACAGGCCCATCATGCGCAGCACGGCGGCGTCCATGCGCCGCTCGCGCAGGCTCACGACCGTGGCAAGGCCGATGCTCACCAGCGCGGCCACAAACAGCAGCGCGGCAAATGCTTGCATGAGCAGCACTGCAGGCGCGACCAGATTGAGCAGCCGGGCCGATTCAAACGCGGGGCTGGCCGCCTGCAGCTTGTCGCTGGCGTTGATGGCGCGCGGCAGCGTGGCGGCGGCAATCGGGCTTTTGTATTTGATGAGCAGCGCGGTGATTTCACGCTCTGCTTCGAGCAACTTGCGCTCCTCTTCGTCCGCCACTTCGCCTTCATGCACGAGCCAGACCGATTCCAGCGGCGTAAGAATCAAGCGATCCAGCACGCTGCCGGTAGGCGCGAGCACACCGGTGACGGTGTACACATCGCCCTTGTGCAGCGCGCCGCCTTCGGCCAAGCCGTGCGTGCCTTCAAACGTGCCGCCCAGGCCAAGGCCGGTGCGCACGGCAACTTCTGCGCCGAGTACGGCCGTCATGGCTTTTTCAAACGGCGCGCCTTGCGCGATGCTGGCGGCGTACAAGTCCAGCATCTGCGGCGTGGTGCCCACGATGCGGTAGCCGCGAAAACTGTCGCCCAAACTCACCGGCACGGCCTTGGCCACCATTGGATGTTTGGCCAGTGCATCCGCCTCTTTTTTGGGGATGTTGGCGGGCGGAATATCGATGTGATACAGCGAGGCCAGCACGCTTTGCAGCGGGCTACCCTTGCCGCCCACCACCAGGTCTACACCCTGCGCATCACGCGTGGCACGCGCCTCCATCGCGTCCAGCGCGACCGCGAGAAAGATGATGGAGGCTACGGCCAGTGCGAGCAGCGCGGCGTTGGCGGCAAAGCCGCCTTTGTGCTGCGCGATGTGGGCGAGTGCGAGTGTCGTCGCTGATACTGGCTTCATCGCGTCGCACCTCGGCTCCTCCCCCTGCTGGCAGGGGGAAGTTTGCGGGGTTTCGCA
>JBOFGW010000167.1:0-8980 GCA_051649325.1 Burkholderiaceae bacterium
CAGCGCGCCAACGCCCGCGGTCACACCAGAGCGCTTCAAGAACGTGCGGCGATCCATCGTGCCCAGCGCGGTAGAGAGCCCGCGCGCTAGACTATTGATCAGCGCGGGCGAAGCTTGTCCTGCAGACGAATTGATTCGCCGTTGCACCATAGAATGCTCCTGCAAGGAAATAACGTTCGCTGCTTACAGCGCAGCGGTTTTGTAATAGTGATTGACGTGCTCTGAAGCTTGGTAGCCGCTTGGTTTCTTGTCAGTTTTTGGCGTCAGCTCAGGGGCTTGTACTAGGTTGCTGGCGGGCGCAACAGCCATTGCTGCTACTGCGCCAACCGTTGCTGCCGATGCAGCGCCTGCACCTACCAGGAACTTGCGCCGGCCATTCACAACATCTGGGCTGAGACTTTTTGACATGGCTCCATCCTCAACTAAGTAACCTGTTTTGTGTATACATCTTGCAAACGTAATGTAGTGAACGTTTACGCTTTATGCAACTCGTTTTCCCTGCAAACATTGTGTGCATAGCTGCTTTGACTAACTGTCAATACTTTCACGAAACTTACAAGCCGGTTTGGCAGGGTCCATTGACGATTTTCTGCTGCGCTGCGCAACGCGTTTGCAGCCTACGCCAGAGTGAACGCCTCCGATTCGACATCAAAAAATGCTGCTGCAAACGCCGCCACGTGCCGGTAGAAGCCCGCGCTCGGCGCCTGCGCAACCGCAGCGCTGAATGCTGACTGCATCGGCGCGATGTAACTGGTGAACAAAAGGCGCTGCGCCTCGTAGCCGTTGTGACGAAACTCTTCGCTGCTGATGAGCAGCCGCATCGTTTCGCAAAGCAGCCCAAGATGGTCTTCCGTTTCCGTGCTTTCCGGCGCGCGCTCCAGGCCCAGCTCGGCCAGCAGCTGCCGCAGCGCCACTAGCGGCTTATCGTGCAAAAAACCGGTGATGTAATAAGACGCGTTTGGCGCAACTTCTGACTTGCCCACGCCGTAAAACAGGCTGTCAAACTCAAAGCGCACTGCGCTGGCATCTGCCTTGGCAGCGGCGGCTCGCAGACCGTTCCAGGCCTGGCCCAGCGGCACCTGAGCATCGCCCGCCTGCGCGCTAGCGATATGACCAAGCAGTTCTTGCGACGGCGCCTGCAGCAGCAGCGCACCAATCAGCGCGTACCAGTCTGCGCGCGCCAGCTCTTCCGCACTGCGATTGGGAGTAACAGAGATCGCCTGGTTCATCGTTTCACATCAAAAATCGAAATTTCTTTTTTGTTTTCCATCATGTCCACCACGCGGCAGTCGGCGCACATTTTCAGGCGCTGCGTATTGCCGGCAAACATACTGTGCTCAGAGAGGCGCGTGAGCATGCCAGTGATCATGTGCTGCGTGCCAAACGCTTTGCCGCATTTGATGCAGTGAAACGGTTGGCTTTCATTGAGCACCACTTTTTCTTTGGCGCTTGGCGCAAGATTCAATTGCGGCACCAGCGTAATGGCGTTTTCAGGGCAGGTTTTTTCACATAAGCCGCATTGCACGCAGTTACGCTCAATAAAGCGCAGTTGCGGCGTTTCCTGATTGTCTGCCAGCGCGGATGCCGGGCACGTGCTGACGCAGGCCATGCATAGCGTGCAGGTGTCTTTGTTCACCTCCACCGCGCCAAAGGGTGAGCCGCTGGGCAGGGCAATCACTGGCGGGGCTGCAATCTGCGTCTGCTTGGCGATGTGATCGATACAAAACTCGATTGTGGTGCGCTTGCTGTCACTCAAGTGGAACGTAGCCGTCTGCGCAAGTTGCGCCACCGATGGCAACGCATACACAGCAGCTTCCAGCGTGGCAAGGTCTGCCAAAGCACCGCGCAGCACGCTCGCACGCGCGCCGGCAACGCCTACACCTTGCGTGATCACATTGGCCAAGTCTGCTGTGACGTGCAACTGTTCGATGTACTGCGGCGGCGTCTCGTCACCTGCCAGCAGCGCCACGCGCGCGGCACCGTAGGCCAGCGCGCCCAGCACCAAATCCAACCCCACCGCGGCGACATCGGTCATCTCAAACGGCACCACGTTGGCGGGAACGCCGCGCAACTGCTTACGCGCAGCGGCGCGGCCCCAAGTATCGATCAGGCTGCGTTCTTTCACGCCGTGCAGCAGCAGCACCGCGTCTTTGCCGCCGGCATTGCGGTAGGTGGCCAGCAGCGTTTTGATGCGCTTGCCCACATCCGGCATGCGCGGCGCTTGGTAGGTCATGGCGCCGCTGGGGCACGTGGCGGCGCAGGCGCCGCAGCCCATGCACAGATGCGGCTCTACTTTGACATGATCGCCGTCTGCGGAAATCGCTTTGGTTGAGCAAATGTCGATGCAGCGGTTGCAGCCTTCTTTTTCATTGCGCGAGTGGGCGCAGATGCTGGCCTTGTAACTAAAGAACTTGGGCTTATCAAACTCACCCACCCAGCCCAGCACCTTGGCGAGCGCTGCGGGCAATTGATCGCTGCCGGCGCAGTGCACATAGCCCTGCGGAGCGGCTGTGCGGCCAGCTGCGTCTGCAAAGTGGTTGGCGGCGCGCAAGTCGAGTACGACATCAAACGTGTCTGAACGCGCCGCCGCTTTGCGAGCAAAGTCAATCGCGCCAATCGAGCCGCACGCCGTCACGCACGCGCGGTGGCTTTTGCATTTGGCCAGGTCTACTTGGTAGTCGGCACCGATTGCGCCTTCTGGACACGCGGCGATGCAGGCATTGCAGCGCGTGCATAGCTCCAGATCGATTGGGTTGCCCGTCGTCCACTGCGCTTCAAACGCGCCCAGCCAGCCGGTGAGTTTTGTCAGGTTGCCGCTGGCCAGTGGATAGTTGCGGTCTGCCGGCAACGCTGCGCCTTGTGAATCGGTGAGCAGCACGGTGATGGGCAACTGCGCAGCGAGAAGTTCGGCAGCCGGCAACGCCAGCGCCGCTGGGCCGACGATGAGTGTGCGGCCTTGCGACGCGTAGGCCACACTGGGCAACGGCTCAGGCTCGGGCAGCATGGCCGCGGCCAGCAGCGCGGCAATCTTGGGCTGCGCCTGCGCCCCGCCCTCGCCCCAGCCACCGGTTTCGCGGATGTTTACAAACCGCACCGGCGCGGCCAGGTTGCGGCTGGCGGCGGCTTCGGACAGCAGCGCGGCTTCTTGCGTGCAAGCCACCACGTTGTCGCCTGCATCGTCCAGCGCCGCGGCAAACGCAGTGACATCGGCGCGGCACATGGCGGTGTGAATCTGTAGCGGCGCGCTAGCGCCTACGGCTTTACCGATCAGTGCGGCATTGAGCTGCATGGTGTTGTTGCAGTTACAGACGTGCGCTTTACAGCTCAAAAAAGTGTCTCCGAAAGTGCTCTACGCAATATCCATGGGCCTCTTCAGGCATTTTTGGCTGGAAAGGCGCGTGGATATTGCGTACTGTCGTTTTTATCTGCTTCCACTTCTTCAATCTGTTCAGTGGGGTGCGCTTCATCTTGCGGCGCGTAGTTTGCCTGTGCATCTGCGGCAACGGCTGCGGGCTCTTCTAGCGGCTGCACAGATTCTTCTTGCGCCGCATCGACGGCTGTTTCGGGCTGCGGTGCAACCTCTTCCACCTTTGCGACTACTTCCGGCTCTGCCTGATCCTGCCACGGCTGCGGAAACAGCGTGCTCTTGCAATGCTCCAGCTGCTCCAGCATGCCCGGCGGTAGCGGATCGGGAATCGAATAGTCGTCGATGTAAATGTCCAGCCGGTCCATCACATTAAAGTGCGGATCGCTAAACAGCTTTTTCACCGCCGCGTTGCGCGTGAGCGCAGAGACGCCCGCCCGCATGAACGGCGTAAAGTCCGACTCGGTGGTAAGGCTTTCAACGGGCGGCAGCTCGGGCGGCGGCACCGCCGGCTGCGCAGCCTCTACCGGCGCTGCAGGCACTGCCGGTTTTTGTTCAACCACCGGTTCCGCAACCGCAAGCCCCTGCGCGCGCGCCTGCTTCACCCGCGCCCAGCGGCCGACAAAACTCTCTTTGCTATCCGTTTCTTGTGCCATGGCCTATTGCTTTGCCCGGTCTTGCGGCTTCATAAAACTCTGGGGACGGCGCCGCTCTTTCTTCTCTGGCACATAGTGCAGCGCGACAAACTCGCTCAGCCATGCACGCAGCGCCTGCGGCATCTGCAGCGTTTCCACTCGCTCGCCGCCATCCATCCAGCGCGCACCTTCGCCATAGCTCAGTGTGATTTTGATCGGCTCCCACGGCGCATCTGCCGCAATGCCGCCGGATTCATCTTCTACCTGCCGCTGTAGAATGAAAACACGCGGGTCTGGCGCGTCCAGATTGAGCGCGTAGTTTTCACCTTCATCACGGAACAGTTGCAGCACCATGCCGGTGAACGCGGTGCAGTCCGCCAGCTCTGGCGGCGTGGCCTCGCTAGCCGGCAAAATCGCGGCCGGCCGCCAATCGCTATTGGCCCAGCGGCTGGTACTCGCGTATTCACGCATAAACACCGTGACCACGGCTGTGGGCGGCGCCGCTACCGAGAGCGGCAACGCTTCGCCCAGCGGGTTGGTCACTTGATTTTCTGCACTGCTGCTCATGCTGCGTGGGCTCTCTCCTGCCGGTATTATGGGGCATATTCCACTGCGCATTGTGTTGCCACCAATTAAAGATGTCTGAACGTTCAGAACGCGTGATTCCCATTGCAGAGGCGCGCTACGCCAACCTGGTGCCGCGCGTACCGCAAGACCTTACTGCGCCCACGGGTTTACTCACCGATACGCGCGGCCGCCGCCTGCACGATCTGCGCATCAGCGTGACAGACCGCTGCAACTTTCGCTGCACCTACTGCATGCCCAAAGAGGTGTTTGATGCAGACTACAAATACCTGCCCCACGCATCGCTGCTGAGTTTTGAAGAAATCACGCGCGTCGCCAAAATCTTTATCGCCCACGGCGTAGAAAAACTGCGGCTTACAGGTGGCGAGCCGCTACTGCGCAAAAACATCGAAGCGCTGATTGAAATGCTGGCCGCTCTGCGCACCCCTGCAGGCAAGCCGCTTGACCTCACCCTCACCACTAACGCCAGCCTGCTCGCCAAAAAAGCGCACAGCCTCAAAGCCGCCGGCCTGAACCGCGTGACAGTGAGCCTGGACGCGCTGGACGACGCCACCTTCAAGCGCATGAACGACGTGGATTTTCCCGTCGCAGACGTGCTGGCCGGCATCGACGCCGCGCAAGCCGCCGGCTTTGACAACATCAAAGTCAACATGGTCGTGCAGCGCGGCGTGAACGATGCGCAGATCGTGCCCATGGCCAAGCACTTCAAAGGCAGCGGCATCATTCTGCGCTTTATCGAGTTTATGGATGTGGGTGCCAGCAACGGCTGGAAGATGGATAGCGTTGTACCAAGCGCAGAAGTCATCGCCCGCCTGCACGAACACATGCCGCTCACAGCCATAGACCCCAACTACGCAGGCGAAGTGGCCGAGCGCTGGCGCTACGCAGACGGCAGCGGTGAAATTGGCGTGATCAGCAGCGTCACCCAAGCCTTTTGTGGCACCTGCACCCGCGCCCGCCTCTCCACCGAAGGCAAACTCTACCTCTGCCTATTCGCCCAAAGCGGCTACGACCTGCGCACGCTCCTGCGCGACGGAACATCCGACGAAGCACTCGCCACTGTCATTTCTGACATTTGGGGCAAGCGCAAAGATAACTATAGTGAAGTGCGCTCCAGCCAGACGGCGGGATTGAAGAAGATTGAGATGAGTTATATCGGGGGTTGAAGCACAACCAAGTTATCCATAAGAAAAGTATTTGACAGTTCGATGAAATTGACTTTAGAAAATATACGTACGTTCAAACATAGTGAGACGTTTGAATTCAAGCCGCTCACGCTAATTATGGGTGAAAACAGTTCTGGAAAATCGACTGTCCTCGCGACGCTTTCAGCCGCATTGAACCGCGACTTTCCCGGTTCATCTTCTGTGTTTAACAACCCACCTTTTGAACTCGGGTCTTTTGAGACTATTGCGCAGTATCGAGGTGGTAAAGCTGGCCGAGCTGCCGAGTTCTGGATCCATTTAGAAAATACTATCGACAATCGCCCATGCGCGCTCTCAGCCAAGTTCAATGAAATTGGCGGCAACATAAGATGCACAAAGGTTCTGATTTCGGCTAACAAAACAGAAATTGTCTGCGATCGGCAGATAGACTCCGTTCACGTTGAGTTGAAAGTAGATGGGGTATCCGCACTAAAGAAAAGTCGCGAGATTTCCAATGATGTTGAACTATCTATTTCTCGTATTTTTCGACTGGTACAAGATTTGAGTTTTGAAGTCTATGTTGCCAACAACAACAGTTCGAAAGAAGATGTTGCAAATCGGCGGCATGTATTCGAGGCTATATCTCAAGCTTACATGACGATCGATCGATCAACCCCTGTCGTGGTCGCACTGTCACCGATCAGACTCAAACCAAGGCGGACATTTGATGACTTTGATGACACTTTTCGACCGGACGGAAACCATATCCCTCCAAAGCTCGCTACCCTGTGGAAGCAATTAACCGAACAAAATACGTCAAAGAAGGAAAGCGCTCGCGCTGAGAAAATTTTTGAGCAGCTAAATTTATTTGGATCAGAAGCCGGTTTGTTCGATGAAATTGATGTTCGGCGCCTAGGTAAGCGCCCTTCGGATCCGTTTCAAGTCCGAGTGAAGACGTTTGGACCCCATGTGAACCTCGTAGACGTCGGCTATGGAATTAGCCAATCAATACCTATCGTCGCCGAGACTCTCCTAGGTCCTCCAGATGCTGTTTACCTAGTTCAACAACCAGAAGTTCATCTCCATCCCAAGGCCCAAGCCGCTCTTGGATCCTTTTTTGCGAGACTCGTCACATCGTCAAAACGGCATTTTGTAATTGAAACTCACAGCGACTATTTGCTAGACCGTATTCGTCGAGAAGTTGCCGAAGGTAAGCTCAAACCTGAGCAATTCCAGCTGATCTATTTAGACAAACCCGATTTCTTCTCTCGCGTGCATCACTTAACTCTGGATTCGCTCGGCAACGTGAACAATGCTCCTGATAGCTATAGAAAGTTTTTTCTAGAAGAAGATTTATCGCTTTTTTTCAGAGGTAAACGTGGCGCTAATCGTTGATGCAAACTGCAGTACTAGGGTCTTCGCACAGAATCCAACTGATGACTTCTTGCCAGTAATTGAATGCTTGCGCCAGCGGCGCAACTCCATGCACTATGGCGGTACAAAGCTGTTGCAGGAGTATGCGAAGACAAAGACCGTATTGCGCACAATTCTTTCTCTCGACAGAGCTGGAATCGCAAAGAGAATTGATGATGATAAAGTCGATACAAAAGAAAGCGAGCTCGTTGACGAAAGTCAATGCGAATCAAACGACCCGCATATTGTCGCTCTCGCGCTTGTAGGTGGAGCAAAGGTATTGATTAGCCACGATGTAGCGCTACATCAGGATTTCAAGAAAATAGCCAAAGGTTCCATCTATCAATGCTCAGATCATTTACCGCTACTCAGGCTTTAAATTCGCTGCCTAAGATAATCGGGGAAGAAACAGGGATGGACCACGTTTTCTTGAACCGAATATATGAATGACGTTGTCGATCAGAACAAGAGTGATTTTGTGAAACGCGCCTTGACTGTGCATGATTCAGCCAAGAAAAATGGTTTTTATGTCTCAACGGATCAGGTGATGATCCGCCTTCAGCAAATACTCAAGAGAGCCCAAGCTGCACGGCGTCGCGAGTTTGCAAAGCGTTAAGAAGCAATAAAACCTATCTACGCAATATCCATGCGCCTTCCCAGCCAAAACAGCCCTAGAACCCGCATGAGTCCTGCGTAGACGCCTAAAGAATCTGCAGATTTTTACTCCTGCGCATCCAACCCCTCATCCACCGCCAGCCCAAACAGTTCCTTGATTTCCTTGATCGCGCCGTCCATGCCGGTGGCGGCGATCACGCTACCCAAGAAACACATCCACACCATCGAACCAGTTTGAAACACGCATGCCGCCGCCAGCCTTTCTGTGGTCCGGCGCGACAGATGCCATGAAAACCCGCTCTATACTCGCGCGCTACTAATCGGTAATCTATTTTGCAAATGAGTTAATTCTGTGGATTCTCCCAACGAAACATGCTGCCCTCGCCCTTTTTCTCCTACTTTCTGCACCCCTTACCATGGCGATTGAAGAACCCAAGCACCAAGTGATTGAAACAAGCGGCAAATTTGAAATCCGCCAGTACGCGACGATGCTGCAGGCGCAGGTGGAAACCACTGGGGAGCGCGGGGATGCGATTAACGCGGGCTTCAAGATTCTGGCGGGCTACATTTTTGGCGGCAACACTGCGCAGGAAAAAATCGCGATGACGGCGCCGGTGACGCAAGCACCGGAAAGCGCAGAAGACAAGAAAGGCGAGAAGATCGCCATGACCGCGCCCGTGATGCAGCAGCCGGTAGGCACGGCGGCAGAGCAGCGCTGGCGCGTGGCCTTCATGATGCCGGCCAAGTACACGCTGGAATCGCTGCCCAAGCCCAACGACGCGCGCATTCAGTTCGTAACGGTGCCCGGCGAGAAGCGCGCGGTGGTGGTGTTTGACGGCTTTTCTACACAGAACAATTTGCAAACGCACCGCACGCTGCTGGAAGGCTTTGTCAAAGAGCGTGGGCTGACGACTATCAGCGAATATTCGCTGGCGTTTTATAACGACCCGTTCACGCTGCCGTGGAACCGCAGAAATGAGTGGTGGGTGGCGGTGCAGTAGAGGCGCTTCGCCCGGCAGTAGTCTTTATCATGGCGCATGCGCTGCTGAAGGCGCAGCATGGATAAAGGCAACTGCATGAACCAATCGCTCGGCATGGTTTGCCTGGTGGTGCGCGAGTACGACGAAGCGCTGGCGTTTTTCATCGGCAAGCTGGGCTTTGAACTGGTCGAAGACACTTTTGGGCCCGAGCAAGACAAACGCTGGGTGGTGATCAAACCGCCG
>JBOFGW010000168.1:0-18187 GCA_051649325.1 Burkholderiaceae bacterium
ATCGCGCAAGAGGTTTTGACCGGCAAGGTGCTGATGGTGGCCTGGATGGACCGCGCCGCACTGGCGGAAACGGCGGCTACAGGGCGGGCGGTGTATTTTTCGCGCTCGCGCGGCAAGCTGTGTCGCAAGGGCGAAGAAAGCGGCAACGTGCAACTGGTCAAAGAGCTGCGGCTGGACTGCGAGGGCGATGTGATTTTGCTCAAAGTCACGCAGCAAGGTGGCATTGCCTGCCACACCGGGCGCGAGGCGTGTTTTTTCAGCCGCCTTGAAGGCGGGCAGTGGAAAGTGGTGGAACCGGTGCTCAAAGATCCCAAAGAGATCTATAAGTGATTTTCCCCTCTCCCTCGACGGGAGAGGGTAGGGTGAGGGTGAAATCGTGGATGAATCTATATCTCCGAGGTGGGTGATCAGTGACAAGTGAAGTACTGCAAAAACTGACGGCGGTCATCGAGTCGCGCAAAGGCGCCGACCCGGATTCTTCCTACGTGGCCAAGCTGTTTGCAAAGGGCGAAGACGCGATCCTGAAAAAGATCGGCGAGGAGGCCACCGAGTTTGTCATGGCCGCCAAAGACGGCGCGCGCGACAAAATGACGGCAGAGGCGACCGACCTGCTTTTTCACCTGATGGTTGCGCTTGCGAAATACGACCTGAGCCTCAATGATATTGAGCGTGAACTGGCACGGCGTGAGGGCGTGTCGGGCATCACCGAGAAAGCTTCCCGAAAGGAATAGACCATGGAAGTGAAAGACCTGCCGATTGCAGACAACACGCTGCGTGCCAACATCCGCCTGACCCATATTGCGTATCTGTTTCACGCGATTGGCGCGATCACGCTCGGTTGGGCGTGGATCATCGGCGCGCTCCTGAACTACATCAAGCGCGACGATGTGCAAGGCACGTTTCTGGAAAGCCATTTCACCTGGCAGCTGCGCACGTTTTGGTGGGGCCTGCTGTGGTACGTGCTGGGCTGGATTTTCTTTTTCACCTTCATCGGCATTGTTGTCGCGATTCCGATGTGGACGATTGCGTTTATCTGGGTGGCCTACCGGATCATCAAGGGCTGGTTGGCGCTCAATGATGAGAAGCCGATTAATCTGGGCTGATTCTGTGCAGTACGGTATTTGAATACTGTCATTCCGAGCGTAGCGAGGAATCTCCCAATGTGCGCTGAGATTCCTCGCTACGCTCGGAATGACATTTTTTGGTTGTGCAAACACTCACTATGACCACATCCGACCCCAACTGCATCTTCTGCAAAATTGTCGCCGGGCAAATTCCATGCCGCAAAGTGTTTGAAGACGATGAACTGCTGGCGTTTCACGACATTGCGCCGTGGGCGCCGGTGCATTTTTTGATCATTCCCAAAATGCACATCGTCAGCTTGCAAGAGGTGAATGGTTCGCATCAGGCGTTGCTGGGCAAAATGCTCACACTCGCACCCAAACTGGCGCTGGAGCAGGGCGTCACCCCCGGTCACGCCGGCGGGTTTAGGGTGCTGATCAACAGCGGTAAAGAAGGTGGGCAAGAAGTCGATCACCTGCACATGCACGTCATGGGCGGGCCGCGCCCGTGGCTGCGCGGTTAGGGTTCACCCACCCGATGGATGTAAATCGGCAGTCATGCCAATACCGTACTATTGCATTCTGGATGTTTTGGCCTGACATTTGGCCTGCTCGTTTGCACGCCGCAATTTGAAGATTTAGGAGTTCATCATGGGTTCATTTTCGATTTGGCATTGGCTGGTTGTGCTGGTGGTCGTGCTGTTGATTTTTGGCACCAAGAAGCTGCGCAACATGGGTTCTGACTTGGGTGGCGCGGTCAAAGGCTTCAAAGACGGCATGAAAGAAGGCAGCCCCGATGCGCAAGCCAAGGTAGACGACGCCGCCAAGCGCGTGGCCACGGGCGAGACGATCGACGTTCAAGCAAAAGAAAAGTCCTGAACGCAGCAGCCGGTGCCGCGCTGCATCTTGCGCGCCGCGCCAGTTGCATCTGATATATCAGTACGCAATATCCATGCGCCTTTTGAGCCATTTTTTCCTGAAGAACCGCATGGATACTGCGTAAACACCTTTTTCGACCAGCCAGCCCCTCATGTTTGATATCGGTTTTTCTGAACTGCTCGTGATCGGCGTGGTCGCACTGATCGTGCTGGGGCCGGAGCGGTTGCCCAAGGTCGCGCGCACGGTGGGGCAGTGGCTGGGCAAGGCGCAGCGCTATGTGAACGACGTCAAGGCCGACATTGCGCGTGAGGGCGAGCTGGCGGAGCTGAAAAAGCTCAAGAGCGAGGTAGAAACCGCGGCGCGTGACATGCAAACTGACATGACCGCGGCGGCCAATTCGATCAACGCAGAAGTCAATAGCGCCGCGCAGTCTGTCACCAATGATTACGCTGCGCTGTCTGACAACCCCACCGCGCTCGCGCAAACGGTTGCGGCCGCGGCGCCGGAGGTCAAGCTGGCCGATGCTGCAGTCGACCCGTTTGCGCCGCTACCTGAGCCTCCCATTGACCCGCCAGCGGAGGGCCAAGCGCAGCCGCCCGGATTTAAAGACCCTGCGCATGATGTAAGCGTGCAGCGCATGGAAGCTGAAATTCTCGTGGACGAAATTGCCAAGCTCGAAGCGCGGCTGGAACAACTCAAGCGCAATGCCGAGGCGGCGCGCAACATGGCGGCGTAGATTGAATGTCCACTGACAGCGTTGACCAAGAACAATCCCTGATCTCGCACCTCATTGAGTTGCGCGACCGACTGCTGCGCTGCGTGATCGCGGTGTTGGTGCCCTTTGTGATTTTGGCGTTTCTGTGGCCCAAGGCCGGCTACATCTACGACCTGGCTGCTAAGCCAATGATCGACACGCTGCCCATCGGCACCAAGATGATCGCCACCGGCGTAATTACGCCCTTCATGGTGCCGATGAAAATTACCGCGCTGGTGGCCTTTTGCCTGGTGCTGCCGTATGTGCTGTATCAAATCTGGGCCTTCATTGCGCCGGGGCTGTATCAGCATGAAAAGCGCTTGGCGTTGCCGCTGATTGTTTCTTCGACGCTATTGTTCTTTGCCGGCATGGCGTACTGCTATTTTGTCGTGTTCAAGATGGTGTTCAGCTTTATTGCCGGCTTTGCGCCGCAGTCCATCACGCCCGCGCCGGATATCGAGGCGTATCTGGGCTTTGTCATGACCATGTTCGTTGCTTTCGGTGTGGCGTTTGAGGTGCCCGTCGCGGTGGTCATGCTGGTGCGCTTTGGCATTGCGCCGCTGGCAAAGCTGCGCGAAGCGCGCGGCTACGTGGTGGTGGGCGCGTTTGTGATTGCCGCCGTCGTCACACCGCCGGATGTGCTCAGCCAACTCCTGCTGGCTATTCCGCTGTGCCTGCTCTACGAGCTGGGCCTGTTCATCGCGCGGTTTGTGAAGCCGCGCGCGAAAGAGGATGAAGAGCCGCTGGATTCGAAGGCGGCTTAACTGCGTGGCCTAGCGTAGAGCGTTCGGCGTCTAGCGTGAACTGTCACTGACCCACTCTGTTCAAACGATCGCAGTCCTACCGCTGCTGCTCCGCCGGCCGCAACGGCCGCGGCCGCTTGCCGACCACCACCGTAAAGTCGCGCGCTTGCGCGCCGCGCAGCGCTTTGATCTTGATGTTGCGGCCCGGTGCGAACGAGGCGATGGTGTTCAGAATCACTGTCTCGTCGCGGATTTTCAGGCCTTCTACTTCGGTGATCACATCGCCGGGGCGCAGGCCCGCGAGGTCGGCTGGGCCGTCACGCACGATGCCGGTGAGCACCACACCTTCCTTGGCGGGTAGCTTCAGTGCGCTGGCGATGTCTGGCGTAATAGTCTGCGGGTCCGCGCCGATGTAGCCGCGCGTGACCTGGCCGGTCTGGATGATGGAATCCATCACCGCGCGTGCGGTCGAAACCGGAATGGCAAAACCAATGCCCAGCGAACCGCCATCGCGCGAATAGATCGCCGTGTTGATGCCCAGCAGATTGCCGCCGGCATCCACCAGCGCGCCGCCGGAATTGCCGGGGTTGATCGCCGCGTCGGTCTGAATAAAGTTTTCAAACACGTTGATGCCCACGTGCGAGCGGCCTAGCGCAGACACAATGCCCGCCGTCACCGTCTGGCCCACGCCGAACGGGTTGCCGATGGCCAGCACCGGGTCGCCTACCTGCAGGTTGTCCAGGCGGCCAAAGGTGATTGCGGGCAGGTTGGGCAGGTCGATGCGCAGCACGGCCAAGTCAGTGTCAGGATCGGTGCCGATCACCTTGGCGCTGGCACGGCGGCCGTCAGTCATCGCAACCTCAATCTCGTCGGCGTTTTCCACCACGTGGTTATTGGTCAGCAGATAGCCTTGTGGCGAGACGATCACGCCCGAACCCAGGCTGGCCTGATTTTCCTGCCGGCTGCCATAACGGTCGCCAAAAAAGTAGCGGTAAAACGGATCGTTCGGGATGCCCGGCGGCGCGTTGGGCACACGCACCTGCTTGTTGGTAAAAATGTTGACCACGGCGGGTGACGCCTTGCGCGCCGCGACCGAGAAGCTCACCACGCTACCGCCCGCCATCGGCATGGCCGCTACCGTGGCGGGCGTGGGCGATGCCTGCGGCACTTCCTGCACCAGCACGCGCGGCGCCATGGCGGAGATTTGGTCCGGAATCGGTCCGCCGCGCCGCAACCATTCGGGCTTGAGCGTGGCGACGATAAACACAATTGCCAGCAGCGAGGTCACTGCTTGGGCGAAAATAAGCCAGAGTTTGCGCATAACCGAAGGTTACCGGAGTGAATTGTGCCAATGCAGCGTGACGCGCTTGCCGCGTTTTGTGAAGCGTTTTTGGAAACGGCGCGCTTTTCAGATTATTGCCCCAACGGCCTGCAGGTGGAGGGCCGCGCGCAAGTTTCAAGCATTGTGAGCGGCGTGACCGCGAGTGTGGCCTTGCTGGATGCTGCGATTGCCGCCGGCGCCGACGCGATTTTTGTGCACCACGGCTATTTTTGGAAAAGCGACACACTGCCCATCATCGGACTGAAAAAGGCCCGCATTGCCCGGCTGCTGGCACATGACATCAGCCTGTTTGCCTTTCACCTGCCGCTGGATGCGCATCCGCAAGTGGGCAACAACGCGCAGCTTGGCCGTGTGCTTGGCTGGACGGTGGACGGCACCTTCGGCCAAGGGCAGCTTGGCGTGTATGCAGATTTGCCAGCGCCCACCACTGCAGGCGCGGTGGCGGCAATGGTTGCGCAGCGCCTCGGCCGCGCGCCCACGCTCCTGGGCGATGCGCAGCAAGTGGTCAAGCGCGTGGGCTGGTGTACCGGCGGCGCGCAAAACTATTTTGAAGCCGCCATCGCCGCCGGTTGCAACCTGTTTTTAAGCGGCGAAGTGTCTGAACCCACGCATCATCTGGCCGTGGAATCAGGCAGCGCCTATCTGGCCTGCGGCCACCACGCCACCGAGCGCTACGGCATTGCCGCGCTAGGGGAACATCTGGCCGCGCAGTTTGGCTTGCAACACCAGTTTATTGATATTCCCAACCCGGTTTGAAAGTGCTCTACGCAATATCCATGCGGGTTTTGAGCCGTTTTTGCTCGAAAAGGCGCATGGATATTGCGTAGAGCCTCTTTAAAGCATATAAAAAAGCCGCCGGTCAGTACGCCGGCGGCTTTGCTTTGGACTGCAAGCGAATCAGCTTATTTTTTCAGCAGATCGCGAATTTCACGTAGCAGCACCACATCATCGGGCGGCGGCGCGGCAGCAGCGTCCAGATTGACCTTGCCTTTGGCTTTGTTAAAGGCTTTGACCATCTGGAAGATCACAAACGCGAGAATGATGAAGTTGATTAGGATGGTCACAAAGTTGCCCCATGCGAACATGGGCGCGCCAGCTTCTGACAATGCCTTATAGGTCATCTCCGTGACAGGCTTGCCGTCCTTTAGCGGGATTTCGCCAAGCAGGATGAACTTGTTAGTGAAATCCGCTTTGCCACCGAGGATTGCACTGACCACAGGCATGATGATGTCCTTGACCAGCGAATCGACAATCTTGCCGAACGCGCCGCCAATGATCACGCCCACCGCCAGATCGATCACATTGCCTTTGACCGCGAAATCGCGGAATTCCTTGAGCATTCCCATGAATTAACTCCTCCAGTTTTTGTAGGGCACTGAATTCGTTGGCGGCGGGGCAACGCACTAAGAAATGGTGCAATTGCAGCTCCGGCAACGCGCGCAGGTTAACGGAAAAGTCCATCCGAAGGGCGACACGTTTGTCAGCTATTGTCAGCCGCTGCGGCGGCATGCGGCAGAGCGGGCGCATCGCCATAGGGCGTGGCGCTTGCGACCCAGTGCCGCACAACGCAGACATGCGGCACTATGTGCTTCGAAGGACAAGGGTGCATCAGATACAATTTCGCGCTGAATGTATCGGGGTTTGCCCGGTGCAAATCCCCAAGAAAAATTCTAGAAACCAGCGAAAGAGTATCCATGAGCGATGGTTCGTCAACGGTGGACTCAGGCCGGCGCAATGCCCTGATTGCCACCAGCGTGGTGGGTGCCGCAGGCGCGGCGTGTGTCGCAGTTCCTTTTGTTGCAACTTTTCAGCCTTCCGATAAAGCACGTGCAGCGGGCGCTCCGGTGGAGGTCGATGTGTCCGCCCTGCGCGCTGGTGAGATGGTGGTGGCCGAGTGGCGCGGCAAGCCGGTGTGGATTCTGCGCCGCACGCCCGAGATGCTGGCCACGCTCAAGGCTACTGATCCGCTGGTGGCTGATCCCAATTCAGAACGCACCGCTTTCCCCACGCCGGAATATGCCAAGAACCAGGCGCGTTCGCGCAAACCGGAGTTTCTGGTGGCCGTGGGCATCTGCTCGCACCTGGGCTGTTCACCGATCAAAAAGTTCGAGCAAGGCGATGCCAGCATCAGCAGCGACTGGACGGGCGGCTTTCTGTGCCCCTGCCACGGCTCCACGTTTGATCTGGCCGGCCGCGTCTACAAAAACAAGCCCGCGCCGGACAATCTCGAAGTGCCGCGCCACATGTTTGTGTCTGACACCAAACTGCTGATTGGCCAAGACGAAAAAGGGGAGGCATAAACGCATGGCTACGTTTAAAGAAGCGCCGGCGGATGCCAGCCTGGCCGTGAAGGCCATGACTTGGATCGACAACCGGTTCCCGGCCACCAAGCTGTACAACGAACATCTGGGCGACTACTACGCGCCCAAGAACTTTAACTTCTGGTACTTCTTCGGTTCGCTGGCCATGTTGGTGCTGGTGATTCAGATTGTCACCGGCATCTTCCTCACCATGCACTACAAGCCAGACGCCGCCAAGGCGTTTGAGAGCGTGGAGTACATCATGCGTGATGTGCCCTACGGCTGGCTGATCCGCTACATGCACTCCACCGGCGCCTCGGCGTTTTTTGTGGTGGTGTATTTGCACATGTTCCGCGGCCTGATCTACGGCAGCTATCGCAAACCGCGCGAGCTGATCTGGATCTTTGGCTGCGCGATTTTCTTGTGCCTGATGGGCGAGGCGTTCTTTGGCTACCTGCTCCCATGGGGCCAGATGAGCTATTGGGGCGCGCAGGTAATTGTGAACCTGTTCTCTGCCATTCCCGTGATCGGGCCGGAGCTGTCGGTCTGGATTCGCGGCGACTTTGTGGTGAGCGATGCAACGCTCAACCGCTTCTTTGCGCTGCACGTGATCGCGTTGCCACTGGTGATTTTGGGCCTCGTTGCTGCGCACATCATCGCGCTGCATGAAGTGGGCTCCAACAATCCTGACGGCGTGGAGATCAAAGAAAACCTCGATCCCAAGACCGGCAAGCCGGTGGACGGCATTCCCTTCCACCCTTACTACACCGTGCATGACATTCTGGGCGTGTCGGTATTCCTGTTTATCTTCTCGGCGATTATTTTTTACGCGCCGGAGATGGGCGGCATCTTTTTGGAGTGGAACAACTTTGTCCCGGCCGATCCACTGGTGACGCCTGCGCATATCGCGCCGGTGTGGTATTTCACGCCGTACTACTCGATGCTGCGCGCCACCACCACCGTGTTCACGCAATTCTGGCTCGCACCGGCGCTACTGCTGCTCGCGATCTGGATGTTCCTGCAAAACAAAACCTTCATCATGAAAATGGTGATGCCCGCCGGTATCCTGGTATTGATCGCCGGTTTGTTCATCATCGACGCCAAGTTTTGGGGCGTAGTGGTGATGGGCGCGTCAGTGATGATTTTCTTTGCGATGCCCTGGATCGACCATTCACCAGTGAAGTCCATCCGTTACCGCCCCGATTGGCACAAGTATCTGTACGGCGTTTTTGTGGTGGTGTTTTTGGTGCTGGGCGTGTTTGGTATTTTGCCGCCGTCTAAACCGGGTGAAATCATCAGCCAGATTGGCACGCTGTTTTACTTTGGCTTTTTCCTGCTCATGCCGTGGTGGAGCAAGGCCGGGCAGTTCAAGCCCGTGCCCAGCCGTGTGACCATGGCGCATTGATTGGAAAGGCCACAACAACAATGAAAAAGCTCATCGCAATTCTCGCCCTGGCGCTCGCACCCGTGCTCGGTTTTGCTGCCGGTGCCGGCTATCCGCTGGACCCTACGCCTAACCGCGCCACCGATCTGGCCGGCCTGCAAAACGGCGCCAAGCTGTTTGTGAACTACTGCCTGAACTGCCACAGCGCCAACCTGATGCGCTACAACAAGCTGGTCGATATCGGCCTGACGGAAGATCAGATCCGCCAGAACCTGATGTTCTCCGGCGAAAAAATTGGCGACATGATGAAGGTGTCCATGACCGTCAAAGACGGCAAGGAATGGTTTGGCAAAGCGCCGCCCGATCTGTCTGTGATCACCCGCGGCAAGTCATCGGTGTACCCGGCGTACAAGGGTACCGACTACATCTACACCTATCTGCGCACCTACTACCGCGACGCCAGCACGATTACCGGCTGGAATAACCTCGTCTATCCCAACGTAGCCATGCCGCACGTAATGTGGGACCGCCAGCCGGCGCGCGAACTGACCACTACGCTGGTGCATGAAGTCAGCAGCGACAAAGGCAAAGCCTGGGAAAAAGTCGTCACCAAGTTCGATGTCAATGGCGTGAAGACCGAGGTGAAAGAACCGCTGAAAGACTTCCACGGCAAGGGTTCGTTTGTCGCCAGCTGGTCCGGTGGCGATGCCAAAGCGCTGGCTGCGTACGATGATGAGATGGCGGATCTGGTGGGCTTTTTGCACTGGATGAGCGATCCAAGCGCTTCTAAACGCCGCGCGCTCGGTGTGTGGGTGCTGCTGTTCATAGGCTTCTTTGGCATCATGGCCTGGTGGCTCAACAGTGTCTTCTGGCGCAATATTAAGTAAGCGCCTGCTAATCTGGAAACGCTTTAAGATAGGCCTTCTTCGCTAAGCGATTGAAATCCGATTCGTAAACGGCGAAAATACCGGCAAAGGCGGGGCTCTCCCGCCTTTTAGCTTCTTTCTGGAAACCCAAATAATGATGATCTTGTATTCGGGCACCACCTGCCCATTCTCGCAGCGCTGCCGCTTTGTTTTGTTTGAAAAGGGCATGGACTTTGAAATCCGCGACGTTGACCTGTTCAACAAGCCCGAAGACATCAACACCATGAACCCGTACGGCCAAGTGCCGGTGCTGGTGGAGCGCGATCTGACGCTGTACGAGTCCAACATCATCAACGAATACATCGACGAGCGCTTTCCGCATCCGCAATTGATGCCGGCCGACCCGGTGCAGCGCGCCCGCGTGCGCCTAATGCTGCTGAATTTCGAGCGCGAGATGTTCGTCAATGTGCAAGTCCTCGAAACCCGCAGCGACAAGCTGGACAAGCAAAAAGAAAAAGCCCGCGCCGCCATCCGCGACCAGCTCACGCAGGTTTCCGTGGTATTTACCAAGAACAAATACATGCTGGGCGAAGATTTTTCGATGGTGGACGTGGCCATCGCCCCGCTGCTGTGGCGCCTGAATCACTACGGCATCGAGCTGCCCAAGCAAGCCGCGCCGATCATGAAATATGCCGAGCGCCTGTTCCAGCGGCCGGCCTATATTGAAGCGTTGACGCCCTCTGAAAAGGTCATGCGCCGCTAACGCGCAGCCAAATTAGGGACATTTGCAAGGCTTCTATGAGTGCTCTACGCAGGTTTCATGCGGGTTTTGAGCCAAAAATGGCTGAAAAACCGCATGGATATTGCGTACGGTATCTGAAAAATGAGTGAATCCAGCACCAAACCGTATCTGATCCGCGCCATTCACGAGTGGTGCACCGATCAAGGCTACACGCCGTATCTGGCAGTGTCGGTCAACGCGTTCACGCTGGTGCCGCGCGAGTACGTGCGCAACGGTGAGATTGTGCTCAACGTGGGCCATCTGGCCACCAATCGGCTCAGCTTGGGCAATGAAATCATTGAGTTCCAGGCCCGCTTTAACGGCTCGCCGCGCGACGTGAGCGTGCCGGTGGAGCAAGTCACCGCCATCTACGCCCGTGAAACCGGGCACGGCATGGCCTTTGAAGTCAGCAAGCCGGCGGCCGAGCCGCAGCTACCCGCGCTGCCGCCGGGGCCGACGCGGTCACTCGAGCTTGTCAACGATGCCAGCGGCGGCCCCGATCCCACTGCCGCACCGCCGGCGCCGCAGGATGGGTCTGGGCCCGGCAAACCGGGCGGCAAGAGTGGTAACGGCGGTGGCAATGGCAGTGGCAAACCACGCCCCGCCTTGAAACGCATAAAGTAGAATTTATTGGCAGCCGTCATGGCTGCTTTTTGTCCCCACGCCGCTTTAGCTCAGGGGTAGAGCAACCGCCTTGTAAGCGGTAGGTCGTCAGTTCGATTCCGACAAGCGGCACCATCTTTTTTTCCTGGCTGTTGACTTGCGCGCCGCGCGCCAAAGCGCTCTCCATAAGCATGCAATCCCCAGTCATACGGCACCCAAAGCCTGCAATCCCACCAGTTTCGCTTTTTTGCAAAAGTGAGCAGACTTCGCGTTGTTGATAAATATTCTCATATTTGAGAAAATTTGTTTGAAATCGATTCCAACCAAGAAAAAAGCGGAGACCGTTATGCATGACGTAGGCTTGGGCGCAGCTCAAACAGCGCTAATGCGCATGCTGCGCCCGATTGTGAAGCTGATGATTCACCTGGGTTTGCCGCTGCAGAGTTTTGTAGAAGTGCTCAAGGCAACGTATGTGGAGGTGGCAGAGCGCAATTTTGCAGAAGACGGCCGGCCGCTCACTGACAGCCAAGTATCCGTGCTCACCGGCGTGCACCGCAAAGATGTGCGCCGCCTGCGCGCCGAGCCGTTGCAGGCCGATGCGCTGACGCCTTCGCTGGCGATGCAGGTGGCCATGGCGTGGACCGGTATTTCTGATCTGCTGGATGAAGACGGCCTGACCAAGCCGCTGCCGCGCCGCAATGCCCGCCGCGCAGACGGCACCGAGCTGCAGCCTGGCGACAAAACGTTTGACGATCTGGTGGAATCGCTCACCTCAGACGTATCCGCCACCGCCGTGCTCAAAGACATGCTGCGCCAGAACATGGTGGAAGAGGTGGGGCAGGATGTCTACAACCTTGCCACGTCATGGCTGGTGAATGACGAGAAGCTGTCCGACAAAATCTCGGTCATGAGCTTGAACGTGCATGACCGCATCGACGCCGGCGTGCAAAACGCGATGTACGGCAACAATTTTCACCGCATCTACTCGGTGTACTCCAAGGCTGTGAGCCCGGATATTGTCGAGCGCATGAAAGACATGCTCGACAAAGATGGCGAAAAACTCATGCACAAACTCAATACGCGCGTGGTGCAGGGCGAGCAGGCTTTGCTTGCGGGCCAGCCCGCCGTGCGCATGAGCTGTGGTTTCTACATCTACAGCGAGCCGCTGAATACGCGCTGAAGCAAGCACTGCTCCTTCCAAGCTACTTACAATCGGGGGCATGAGCGAAGAGCGCGCCAATACCGGAGTGATCGAGCGGCTTGAGCCGGAAGACGCCGCGCGCGCGCTCGAAGCGGTAGAAAACCTGCTGGCACGGCACCGCGCCCGCTTTATCGAGCTGACCGAGCGCGACGAAGAAGACCGCCCCAAAACGCACGAACCCGTTGTCGACTACCTGACCGAGCTGCGCTGGGTGCTGCAGGATATGCACCCGGCCGACATCGCCCACGTACTTGAAGCGCTGCCGCTGGATGACCGGCAGATTGTGTGGGACCTGATCCGCAGCGGCGCGCTGACTGGTGAAGGCGGCGAAGGCGAGATTCTGCTCGAGGTTTCCGACTCGGTGCGCGAATCACTCATCGCCGCGATGGACCGCGACGAGCTGGTGGACGCGGTGGAGCAGCTGGATGCCGGCGAAGTGGCCGAGCTGGCGCCCGATCTGCCGCGCGACGTGGTGGAAGAAGTTGCCTCCACCATGACCCTGGCCGAGCGCGAACAACTGCGCGCGGCCATGAGCTACCCCGAAGAGTCGGTTGGCGCGCGGATGGACTTTGACATGGTCACCATCCGCGACGATGTCACGCTTGAAGTAGTGCTGCGCTACCTGCGCCGTTTTGACGATCTGCCCGACCACACTGACCAGATTTTTGTGGTCGACCGTGAAGACCGCTTTCGCGGCGCGTTGCCGCTCAAAACGCTGCTCATCAATGACCCGGACAAGCAAGTCTCTGAGGTGTTGCAGCAGGAAGTGCTGCAGCTTGCGCCGCTGGACGATATTTCAGAAGCCGCGCAGGCCTTTGAGCGCTACGACTTGGTGAGTGCGCCGGTGGTGGATGCGATGGGCAAACTCACCGGCCGCTTGACGGTGGATCGCGTGGTGGACGTGATCCGTGAAGAAGGCGAAGAGCAAGTGCTTGCCACCGCCGGTCTGCGTGAAGAGGAAGACATCTTTGCCAACCTGTGGAGTTCAGTGAAAAACCGCGGCCCGTGGCTGCTGCTGAATCTCTGCACTGCAGGGTTTGCGTCTTTCGTGGCCTCGCGTTTTGAGATGACGGTAGAAAAGATCGTCGCGCTCGCGTTTCTCATGAGCATCGTCGCCGGCATCGGCGGCAACTCCGGCAATCAAACCATGACGCTGATGATCCGCTCGCTCGCGCTCGGCCAGATCACGCCGGGCAATATCAAGCGCTTGGTGCAAAAAGAATTGGTCGTCACGCTCGCGGTGGGTTTAGGCGGCGGCCTGATCGCCGCGCTGTTTGCCTGGGCCATCAGCAAGAGCCTTGCGCTGGGCATGGTGATGTGGGCTGCAATGCTGCTCAATCTGCTGGTAGGCGCCACCGTTGGCCTGATCGTGCCAATGATCCGCAGCCGCATGGGCTACGACCCGGCGGTGGGCTCATCTGTGCTGCTCACCTTTGCCACTGACACGATGGGGTTCTTTATCTTCCTCGGATTGGCCACGCTGTTTTTGTTGTAGCCCGATCTGCGTACCGCTGTCATTCCGAGCGCAGTGAGGAATCTCATGCAATCAGAGTGAACAACGAGATTCCTCGCTGCGCTCGGAATGACAGAGCCTACATATGCTCTACGCAATATCCATGCGGTTTTTGGGGCAAAAATTCTTGAAAAAGCGCATGGATATTGCGTAGAAGCCTAAAATACCTTCATGAATCCACTCGAAATTCTCACCCCGCGCTGCGTACTGCGGCAGCCGCGCGAACAAGACGCGCAGGCCACGCTTGAGTACATGCTGCGTAACCGCGAGCGCTTTGCACCCACCGATCCGCCCACGCCGCCGGATTTTTACGAAGTCGCGTTTCACGAGAAATACGGCCGCGACGCTCGCACGCAGTTCGAGGCAGGTACCGCGTTTCGCTTCAACGCGTTTTTGCGCGAGGGTGGAGATGAAGGTCGCGGCGCACTGATCGCGCGCGTCAACTTCACGCAAGTATTTCTCGGCCCGTTCCGCTCCTGCGTGCTCGGCTACGGCATCGACGCTGCGCATGAAGGCAAGGGTTTGATGCACGAATGCGTGGCCGCGGCCATCGGCTATGTGTTTAGCGAGTTCAAGCTGCATCGCGTCCAGGCCGGGCATCTCACGGACAACCTGCGCAGCGCCGCACTGCTCAAGCGGCTGGGTTTCACCGTGATTGGCATTGCGCCAAACTACCTGTTCATTAACGGTGCGTGGCGCGACCATGTGCTCACGCAGTTGATCAATCCTGAATATCCGGCGGATCAATTGATATGAATTGAAAGTGCTCTACGCAATATCCATAAGCGTTTTGAGGCATTTTTGCTTGAAAATGCCCATGGATATTGCGTACTAACTCTTCGCAATCTTCAGCCGCGTCGCCAGCCACACCAGAATCAACACCGGTACGCCGATGGCGGCCGTGCTGTTGAAAAACGCCACGTAGCCAAACTTGTCGACAAACACGCCGGAAAATCCAGCGATGAATTTGGGCAGCAAGAGCATCAGTGACGAAAACAGCGCGTACTGCGTAGCGGTATAGCCGGCGCTGGTCAAACTGCTCATGTAGGCGATGAAGGCGGCGCTGGCAATGCCGCCGGCAAGGTTGTCCACCGAGATCACAGCGGTGAGTGCCAGCGTGTTGTGGCCGATGGTGGCGAGCCACGCAAACAGCAAGTTGGACAGCGCGGACATCGCTGCGCCAAACATGAGCACTCGCATGACGCCGTAACGCATCGACAGCAAGCCGCCCAGCCCGGCGCCCACGAGTGTCATGATCAATCCGTAGACCTTGCTGATATTGGCGACTTCGAGCTTGGTGTAGCCCATGTCCACATAAAACGGGTTGGCCATGATGCCTAGCACCACATCGCTGATGCGGTAGGTACTGATCAAAGCCAGAATCAGCACCGCGTGCCAGCGAAAGCGCAGCACAAACTCCATGAGCGGGCCGATGATAGCGCTGTGAATCCACGCGGCGGCTTGCGCAAGCTTGGGGTGCAGTTTGCTTTCGCGTTCTAGCTTGTGCTGCAGGGCAAGCTGCGCCTCGCTCGCTTCTTTCACACCGTAGGCGGCGGGCTCGGGCGAGAACAGCACCGTGGCTACGCCCACCAGCATGCTCGCCGCCATGATCAGATACGCAAACGTCCACGCGCTGGCCGCATAGCCGCTTTCATCGCCTTGCGAAAATGCTGCCAGCGAGAGCACGCCCGCGCCGGCCCAGATCATCGCCAGCCGGTAACCGGTTTGATAAGCGGCAGACAGCGCAGCCTGCTCATCCACAGCGGCCGATTCAATGCGATAGGCGTCCAGCGCAATATCCTGCGTGGCCGAGCTAAAGGCCACCAGCACTGCACACCACACCAGCGCGTTGAGCGAGAGCTTGGGGTCAGTCAGCGCCATGCCAATCAACCCGGCCATCACACCGGCTTGCGCAAGCAGCAGCCAACTGCGGCGGCGGCCGAGCGCGCGTGTGAGTCCGGGAATCGCCAGCCGGTCTACCAGCGGCGCCCACACCCACTTAAAGCCGTAAGCCAGGCCAATCCAGGACAAAAATCCGATGGTGGCACGGTCAATTCCCGCTTCGCGCAGCCAAAAACTCAGCGTGCCCAGCACCAAAAGCAACGGCAGCCCGGCAGAAAATCCCAGCAGCAGCATGCGAAACACCGCCGGCTGGGTGTAGACCAGCAGCGCCTCGCGCCACGAGCGCTTGGCGGCGGGAGATTCAGCTGGCGAGGAGGCCGCGGGGGAGTCGGCGGATTGGGTCATAAAGCGTTAATTGGCCTTGTAAAGCGGTGCGCGTAACTTGCAAAACCGTATTATTCCCGCAATATGCTTTGAGCACGTGGTGGAAGGGTTGTTCAATGAATCGATGCGTAGTTGTTTTTGTCAGCTTATCTGTGCTGGCCACGCCGCTTGCCGCCCAGCAAGCACCGCAGCAAAGCGATGGCGTGAACGTGGGCCGCATGAGCAGCGCGCGCAAACTGGTCAGCGCCGAGCAAGTAGAAGCCGCTGCCGCGCAGCAGTACCGGCAGATGATGCAGCAGGCGCAGCAAAAGGGCCAACTCGTGCCCGACAACCACCCCGAAGTGCAGCGCCTGCGCGCCATTGCAAGAAAAATTGTCCCGCAAAGCACCAAGTGGAATGAACGCGCTAGCACTTGGCAGTGGGAAGTGAATTTGATCAACGCCGATCAAGTCAACGCTTTTTGCATGCCCGGCGGCAAAATCGCGTTTTACACCGGCATTCTGACCAAGCTCAAACTCACGGACGATGAAGTGGCCACCATCATGGGCCACGAGGTTGCGCACGCGCTGCGCGAGCATGGCCGTGAACGTTTGGGCAAGCAAATGGCTACGCAAGGCGCGCTGTCATTGGGTAGTGCGCTGCTGGGCTTGGGCGATTTGGGCCGTGTAGGCGCGAGCATGGGCGCGCAACTGATCAGCCTGCGCTGGGGTCGCGAAGATGAAACCGAAGCAGACTTGGTAGGTATGGATGTAGCCGCCCGCGCCGGCTACGACCCGCGCGCCGGCGTGACGCTGTGGCAGAAGATGGCGCAGGTCAGTGGCGGCCGGGGCGCGCCGCAATGGCTTTCCACTCACCCGGCAGGCCAAAACCGCATCGCTGAAATTAGCAAGCGCTTGCCAGAAGTCATGCCGCTATATGCCAAAACGCAAGGCAAAACCGTGGCGCAATTGCCGCCGTATCAAACCAATGTGCCGGGCATTGCGCCGGTGAAATAATGCAGATTTGAAAAGCCTCTACGCAGGTTTCATGCGCTTTTTGAAGCAAAAATGGCTCAAAAAGCTTATGGATATTGCGTAGAAGGTGTTTACATCTGCTTGAATAAGTGCAAATAGTTGCGGCTTACTCGCAGCACTTCGGCGCGGCCTTTGAGGTGAATGTCCGCGGTTTCATTGGCGCCGCGTGTGATGTGGCTGATCGCATGCAAGTTAACCACGTACGATCGGTGGACTTGCGCAAACTGCTCGCCATCCAGCTGCGCCACCAGGTCTTTGAGCGGCGTGCGGATCAATGCTTCGGCCGGTGTGCCGGCATCGCCGCGCCACGCCACCAGCGTGTATTTTTCGTCTGAACGCAGGTAGTCAATGTCATCCACCAAAATCAGCCGCAGCGATTGACCCACCTGCGCGCGAATCCAGCGCAGCGGCGCAGGCGCGGCGAGTGCGGCCGCGGGCGGTTCGCTAGAGGCCATCACATCTTTCAGCCGCGCGGCCAGTTGCAGCAGCAATGCTTCGTTATCGGGTGCTGGTCGTGCAGACTGCAGCCGCTCCTGCAAGCGCGCAACCGTATCGGCCAGGCGCGCAGGCAACACCGGCTTGACCAGGTAATCCAGCGCGCCGTTTTCAAACGCCTGCACGGCATACTGGTTGTAAGCCGTGACAAATACCAGATGCGTACGGCGGCCGATCTTCTGCGCCGCTTCCACGCCCGACAAGCCGGGCATGTGTACATCTAAAAAGCAGATGTCGGGTTGCAGCAGCTCGTATTGCTCCACAGCCTCGCGGCCATTGCGCGCCTGCGCCACAATCTGCAGCTGCGGCCACGCTTGCGCCAGCATGTGCGCGAGCGTATCGCGCAGCAGCGGTTCATCATCGGCAATCAGGGCGGTGGGCTGCGCGGCGGTCATGGGTTTGCATTTTGCGCGGGAAACTCCAATTCTGCACACACACCGCGCGGTGTGAGTTCAGACACGCGCAGCTGCGCATCGCCGCCAAAGGCCAGTTGCAGGCGTTCGCGCAGTGTGGACAGGCCCGTGCCCAGGCCGGCGCTGCCGTGCTGCAAGCCCACACCGGTATCGGTCACACGCGCAATGCAGCGGCTATTGACCACTTGTACGCTGACTTCAATCCGGCCACCTTCCTCGCTCGGGTCAATGCCGTGGCGCACAGCGTTTTCTACCAAGGTGAGCAGCGTCATTGGCGGGCAGCGCAGATGCTGCACGGCCTGCCCGGCATGCAGCACAAATTGCAGGCGGTCTGGCATGCGCATGTGCATCAGGTCAAGATAGGCGCGCACGAGTTCAAGCTCCTGCGCCATGGTGGTGGCTGCCTCGTTCAGGCGCGGCACCGCGGCGCGCAGGTACGCAATCACACTGTCCAGTACCGGCGCGGCCTGCGGCGAGCCCGCATCCACCAGCGCGCGCACGTTGGCGAGCGTGTTGAACAAAAAGTGCGGCTGCACCTGCGTTTGCAAAAGGCGCAGGCGCGCGTCGGACATCTTGCGCTCAAACTCGCTGCGCTCAAACTCGCTGCGCTCAA
>JBOFGW010000169.1:0-8341 GCA_051649325.1 Burkholderiaceae bacterium
GATGACCGTGAAGCGCTTTGCAAGCATGCTTTCTTTCTCCCTAAGTCGCGAGGTCAACATCCCGTCGCTCCCCAGCGACATCGGATGTGCCCACTCTGCATTGCGCAGATGCTTAAATAATACCGGAGGATTTTTACAAAAGCGCATCACAAATATCGGCGAGCACAGAATTAACAAAGGTGGATTTCACTGGCTACGCATGCCGCTACACCTTTTTCCATGCGCTTTATGAGGTAGGAATGGCCGAAATGGCCATCGATACTTGCTTAGCCGCATGACTGAATTTGCCCGTGCTCCATAATCACCGCATGACCCGCATCGCCATCGGCCAGCTGCGCATGTACTGGACGATTGAAGAAAACATGCACGCGATCATGCAGGCCATGACGCTTGCGCATGCGCGCGGGGCGCAGATTTGCACTTTTCCTGAACTCGCCGTCACGGGGTTTCATCGGCAAATCACGGCGCTGGCCCACCAGGAGCTGATCAGCCCGCAGATTGAGAAGCTGCAAGAACGCTGCGCGCAACTGAACATGGCGCTTGCCATCGGTGCGCCCACGTTTGCCGATGCCGGCGCAACGCTCAACAGCCATTTTCTTATCCGTGAAACCGGTGAGATTGCGGCGATCATCCACAAAAACGGGCTCACCGCGCCGGAGGCCACGTTCTTTCAGCCCGGCACAGATCGGCCGGTAGCGCCGCTGCAAGGCCTGCGCACCACCGCGGTGATTTGCAGAGAAATTGAAGACGCGGAGCACGTTTGCGCGCAGCTTCCCTACGGCAGCGTAAACCTGGTGCTATGGCCCGGCCAGATGCGGCCGGACCCTGCCAAGCCTCTCACCGATCCGCCTGCGCACATCATCAATGCACAGCAACTTGCGCGCGCGCTCGGCGCCTACATCGTGCAGGCCAATTGGCCCAACGCGCTGAACCGCCCGGAAGAAAGCGAACATACCGGTGCAAGCGCCGTGATTGCCCCCAGCGGAGTGCTGATGTTCCGGCTGCCGACGCAAGGCGAAGGCGTAGCCGTGTTTTCACTGGGTGAGTCAACGTATGAGTGGCACGCGCAGGCGGAATGAAGGAATTTTTTAAAGCGTTCAGAGCACTTCCAAATAGCGTGTATGCAATATCCATGCGCTTTTTCAGGCAAAAATGCTTGAAAAATCGCATGGATATTGCGTAGAGCCTACTGAAACATACCTCTGCCTGATAATCGCTGCATGCCTGCAGCAGCACCGCCTTCCATCGATATTGTTGCGCCACCGCGCGTACTGCCGCTGCTGGTGCTCTCGCAACTGGCTTGCACTTCGCTGTGGTTCGCCGTTAACGCGGTCATGCCGGACTTGCAGCGCGAAGCAGGCTTGCCGGCCACGGCGCTGGGCACTTTGATGAGCGCGGTGCAGCTTGGCTTTATCACCGGCACGCTTACCTTTGCAGTGGCGATGATTGCCGACCGCTTTTCGCCGCGCTGGGTGTTTGCACTCTGCGCGTGGCTGGGTGCACTGACCAATGCAGCGGTGGTGTGGACGCCGCATTCAATCGACGCACTGATCGCGCTGCGCTTTGCCACCGGCTTTTTACTCGCCGGCATTTATCCGGTGGGCATGAAGATCGCAGCGCAGTGGTTTCCGCGCGGGCTCGGCCTCGCGCTGGGCTGGCTGCTGGGCGCATTGGTACTGGGCACAGCGGCGCCGCACGGGCTGCGCGCGCTGGGCGCGGCGTGGCCGTGGCAACAAGTGGTGTTTGCGATTTCACTCATCGCAGCGCTGGGTGGCGCAGTGATGGTGCTGCTGATGCCGCAAGCACCGCGGGCCGCCACGGTGGTCAAACTCAAGCCGCAGGCCCTCACCGTGATCTGGCGCGATGCACGCGTGCGCGCCAGCGCGTTTGGCTACTTTGGCCACATGTGGGAGCTGTACACGTTCTTCCTGCTGGTGCCGCTGATGCTGGCGGCGCGCATGGCCGGTGCGGCGATTTCGGGCTGGAGCTTTGCGGTGGTGGCGGGCGGCGCGCTGGGTTGTGCACTGGGCGGCTGGGTGGCGCTCAAACTTGCCGCGCGCGTGGGCCAGAGCGCGGGCAGCGCGCGCGTTGCAGCAGCGCAGTTGTTTGTGAGCGGCCTATGTTGCCTGCTTGCGCCGCTGGCCTTGGTTGCGCCGCTGCCGCTGTTTTTGCTGTGGATGGTGGTGTGGGGTATCACCGTATCTGGCGATTCGCCGCAGTTCTCTGCCCTCACCGGCAGCAATGCGCCGCGCGATGTGGTGGGCAGCGTGCTCACCTTCGTCAATTGCATCGGCTTTGCGATTTCGATTGTGAGCATTCAGCTCTACATCTGGCTGCTGCAAAGCTATTCGCTCGCGCAGGTGCTGCCGTGGTTGGCGATTGGGCCTGCGATCGGGCTCTTGATGATGCGCAGGCTGCTCAAAAGTCATTCTTGATGTGCTCTACGCAATATCCATGAGCTTTTTCAGGTATTTTTGCCCCAAAAGGCGCATCAATACTGCGTAGAGCATATTCAATACAGCGCGCGGTTATGAGCTAAGTACTCAAACGCACTTGAAGCGGTGGCGTGCAGGCTTAAGCTAGGGCCTATCCGACAAAAACGTGAAAGCGCCGCCATGAAAGCCGCATCGATTCTGCATACCATCGGCAATACGCCGCATATTCGCATCAACCGCCTGTTTGGCAGCACGCATAACGTGTGGATCAAATCTGAGCGCAGCAACCCCGGCGGCTCGATCAAAGACCGCATTGCGCTGTCGATGGTTGAAGACGCCGAAAAAAATGGCAAGCTTAAGCCGGGCAGCGTCATCATTGAACCGACGTCCGGCAATACCGGCGTGGGTCTGGCGATGGTGGCCGCCGTCAAGGGCTACAAGCTTGTATTGGTCATGCCCGACAGCATGAGCATCGAGCGCCGCCGCCTGATGCTGGCCTATGGCGCCAGCTTTGACTTAACGCCGCGCGAAAAAGGTATGAAGGGCGCCATCGCCCGCGCTGAAAATCTGGTGGCGCAAACACCCGGCGCGTGGATGCCGCAGCAATTTGAAAATGCTTCCAACATTGATGTGCATGTGCGCACCACCGCGCAAGAAATTCTGGCGGACTTTCCAGAGGGCATTGATGCCATCATCACCGGCGTAGGCACCGGCGGGCACATCACCGGTGTGGCGCAGGTGCTCAAGCCAAAGTTTCCTGCGCTCAAAGTGTTTGCGGTGGAGCCGGCAGCATCGCCCGTGATCAGCGGCGGCGCGCCGTCGCCACACCCTATCCAAGGGATCGGCGCGGGCTTCGTTCCCAAAAATCTGCATACGCAATTGCTCGACGGTGTGATCCAGGTGCAGGCCGATGCCGCCAAAGACTACGCCCGCCGCGCCGCGCGCGAAGAAGGCATGCTGGTAGGCATTTCTTCCGGCGCCACTCTCGCGGCAATTGCGCAAAAGCTGCCCGATCTGCCCGCCGGCGCGACCGTGCTGGGCTTTAACTACGACACCGGCGAGCGCTACCTGTCCACCCCGGAGTTTTTGCCGACGGAATAGGCGCTGCGGCGTTTATTTGAACGGGTTGGCAGTGGCAAACCATAGCCCGATGCCGGTAGTGATGATGAACGCACCATCCAACAAGCCCGCAAACAGAAACGCCTTGGTCTGCAGCTGCTGCATCAGCTCCGGCTGACGGGCTGATGCTTCCATCGTGCGCGCGGTCAGCAGCCCCACGCCAATGCAAGAGCCAATCGCGGCCAGGCCAATCATGTGGCCCACGGCCAGCGGCAGCAGATCTGAGGCAGTCATTGCGTTGCTCCTTTCAAGCAGGTCGTCGTCAATGACTGCATGGTGACGCGTGCTGGTAGAGGTGACAATTACCTCAGAGGTAATACGAAGGGTTTACGGTTTTGCCGCGCGCGAGCGCTGCCCGAGTGCAACGCCATTCAAAAACGCGACCAGGCTTTCATCCACGCCAAACGCGGCGGCCAATTCTGCGGCGCGCACTACGTCCAGATCTGCGCCGATGCTGGACTGCGCGGCAGTGGCCTGCTTGCGCCAATGCTTGGCTTTGTCGTGCGGCAGCACCGCGGCGAGCGATTCAATGCGGTAGCGCGCCCGCTTGGCCAGAATGCGGGCGCGGTGTTCCAGCTCCACATCACCGGGCTGCGCGAGCGCCTCGCTCATGCGCGCACGCAGGCGCTTCACGCGTTGCTGCGCCCAGCGCTTCAATTGCGCATCGTGTTCATGCGCAGGCAGGCCATGCACCCATTGCGTGAGCGCGAGCAGCGTAGCGCCCACGGCTGGCGTATTCAGCGCGTGCCGCACGGCCACACGGGCGGAGATGCGCGCTTCCACCAGCGCGTCTTGCAGCGCGGCCCACTGTGCGCGCCGCGCCGCGTTTTGGCCGGTGTACACATGCGCAATGCGCGGCAACGTTTCCAGTGTGGCTACATCCAAATCGCGCCAGCGGCCCAGCGGCACCAGCACGCCGCGCAGCGCGGTGGTGTCGGGCGGCGGCGCATCACGCAGCACCGGTGCAAACAATTTGAGCGCGCTGCGAAAGCGCCGCCAGCCCACGCGCGCCTGATGCACAAGCTCGGGCGCTTCACGCTCGCGCAGTGCAATCAAGTTTTCTGTGAACTGCGCGAGCATTTCTGTCAGCACGCGCTGCGCGGCGGCAGTGAGCGGCAGATCATCCTGCAGCGCGGGCGGCTGTGCCATGCGCGGCGCATCCAGCACGCCGGCGGCCAGCGCATAGCCGCGCTGCGCTTTGCTCGCACTGGCGGGCAGCACGACGATGTGCCGCGCAAACTCGTGGGCCAGTGCAAACAGCGCTTCTGCGCTGCCCTTTTTGAGTTCCAGCTCCAGCTCGGCAATCGGCGCACTCGCTGCGCCGGCGGTGATGTGGCCAAGATCAAGCGCGACTTCTACCACGCTGCCGTCGCGCCGCCGCACCGTCCAGAGCGTGCGGTCAAACGTGGTGGCAAAGCAGGGTACGAGTGCAGCGAACAGCGCGCCGTCTGCATCCATCTCAAGCCACGGCGTGTGCGCCAGCACGGTGGCATCCAGCTTGCCGCCTGCGACCTCGCTTTCCCACTCGCCGCGCTGGGTGAGTGCGCCGTCAATGCCGCCCGCGGTCTTGAGCGTTTGCAGCCAGCGTTTGCCGTCTTGCCGCAAACGCAGCGCAATGCCTTGCTGACGCAGCTTCTGGTCTGGCGTGTCAAAGTAGATGTTGTTCAATCGCAGCTGCGTGGCGGTGCGGCGCGCAAGTGGCGCAAGGCGCGGCAGCTTGGCGATTGCATCCGCCGAGACGGCGAGCTTGAGCTCAATCTCAGTGGCGTGTTGGAGGGCGACGTTTTTTGCGGCCATGATGTCATCATTCTGTCACCAAATTCTTGCGCGATTGTGACGGCCAGTGCGCAAACCTGCCTAGGGATTGCCCGTGGTCAAACGCATTACTACACTGCGCTTTCTTTCAGGAGGAGCACGCCATGCCAACCGTATCCACCACGCCCGCGGGCTATCACACCATTACCCCTTACCTGGCCATCAAAGGCGCGGCCAAGGCAATTGAGTTTTATAAGAAAGCGTTTGGTGCCACCGAAGTCATGCGGCTTGAAATGGGGCCGGATGCCATCGCACACGCCGAGGTAAAGATTGGCGACTCGCACGTCATGCTGTCGGACGAATCGCCCGACATGGGCGCGCTCAGCCCGCAAACGCTGGGCGGCTCGCCCTGCTTTCTGATGCTCTACACCGCCGATTGCGATGCGATGTACAAGCAAGCCATCGCCGCCGGCGCCAAAAGCACGCGCGCGCCGGAAGACCAGTTCTATGGCGATCGCACCTGCCAGGTAGAAGACCCGTTTGGCCACCGCTGGAGCATTTCCACCCACATTGAAGATGTGAGCGTGGAAGAAACCAAGCGGCGCATGGCAGCGCTGTACGGTGGATGATGCGCTTGCGTTGCGCGCTTAGCGCGGCGGCTGAAACTCAAACCAGCCCGGCGCAAAACTGGGGTTCAGTTCAATGCGGATGATTTCATACTGCCAGGTGCCGTCTGCACTGCTGCCCCATTTGGGGTGACGGATGCCGGCCGGCCCGTCCACCCACGGGCCAAACACGGTACCTGCTTCGTTTGCGCCGGTGCCAAACTGCACCGGCTCGCCCGCCACGTTGAGCCTGAACCAGTTCAGCCGCGCGCCGTCTTCCCACACTTCAAGCCGGCCATCGGCGCTGAGCTTGAGCGTTAACGCTGCGTCTGCATTGGCCAGGCGCATCAGCGTGCGGTACACGTTGCTGCGCCAAAACTGCTGCTCTTCTCTGACACGTGCCGCATCAAATACGCGAAACTCGCCTTCGCGCAGCGCAGTGCCGCGGTCGCCGTCAATCGCAAAGCCGCGGTCTAGTGTGTCGTTCTTGGCGTGAGTGCGAAACCGCATCTGCAAAAAGTCATTCCAGATGGTGTTTTGATACGGCCTCGGCTGCGATGCAGCGCGTTGCGTGGCCACGTTCACCATGCCTGTTACGCGCTTCCACGCTTCTACCCCGCCCGCGGCCGCGAGCATGCGCGCTGCGGCCTGCTGCGCCGTGTCTGCCGGCTTGGGCTGCGCATGCATGGGCGCGCACACGAGCAGAGCAAGCAAAACCATCCATCGTTTGGTGAACATAGTGTTGCTCCCGCAAATTATTCTGTGGGCTGTTTTAACGCGCGCTGGCACCGCGTGCACGCCAAGGCGCGACCAAGCGCGGAAATTCGGCCATCAGGTGCACTACATTCGCAATTTCTGCACTAGTCGTAAGGTTCATCGACCATGAAAACAGTTTCTCTACCCAACGGCACCGCCGTCCCCGCACTCGGCCTGGGCACCTGGCGCATGGGCGAAGAAAAACGCAGCCGCGCGCAAGAAGTTGCCGCCGTGCTGCACGCGTTTGAGATCGGCTACCGGCTGATTGACACCGCGGAGATGTATGGCGAAGGCGGCGCAGAAGAAGTGGTGGGCGCCGCGCTGGCTGATGCGATCAAGAACCGGCTGCTCAGGCGGGAAGATGTCTTCATCGTCAGCAAGGTCTACCCGCACAACGCCAGCCGAGAAGGTGTGCACGCCGCCTGCGCGCGCAGCCAGCAACGGCTGGGCGTGGAAGCGATTGATCTGTATCTGCTGCACTGGCGCGGGCAGCACCCGCTTGCGCAGACTGTGCAGGGTTTTGAAGAACTCAAGGCCGCCGGGCAGATTCACCACTGGGGCGTAAGCAATCTAGACGCTGCCGACATGCAAGAACTGTGGAGCGCACCGCACGGCACCGCCTGCGCCGCCAACCAGGTGTACTACTCCATGAGCGAACGCGGCGTGGAGTTTGACCTGCTGCCCTGGCAACGCAAACACCACGTGCCCACCATGGCCTACTGCCCCATCGACCAAGGCACGCTGGCGCAAAGCGATGCACTCGCGCTGCTGGGCAAAACGCTCAACGCCACACCCGCGCAGATTGCTCTCGCATGGTTGATGCAGCAAGGCGACGTGATCGCCATCCCCAAAGCCGTGAAGCCTGTGCATCAGCAAGAAAATTTTGAGGCGCAGAACATCACGCTCAGCGCAGAGCAGCTTGCGCAGATCGATGAGCTGTTTAGCCCACCCAAACGCAAGCAGCCTTTAGCGATGACCTAGGCCGCACGCAAACTCACAGCACAAATAGCAGATAAGCGCAATATCCATGAAGGTTTTCAGCCGCTTTTGCCTGAAAACCCTCATGGATATTGCGTAAAACATTTGTGTATTGAATACTAGCGCACTTGATTTAACCCACCGCCCCGCTTGACTCTACTCCCCGATTTCGCCGAGCTGCGCCAGCGCATTGAGCGTGGCGAGATTGATTCCGCCGTGGCCGCCGCGCGCGCTTGCTTGCCCGAAACGCAAGGCCAGGCACGTGGCCACGCACTCTTGATCATCGCCAACGGCTGCGTCACGCGTGGCGAATATGTCGAGGGCGTGCGCGCCGCCGTGGCGGCCACCGAAGCATTTGAATCCGTCGGCGACCGCGGGGGCGTGTGCGATGCGATGGTGTGGGTGGCCACCGCCTTGCGCTCCACGGGCGACTACGCCGCCGCCGTTGAAACGCTGGAGCAAGCCGAAGCCATTGCCCGCCACACCGGTGACAACGCGCTGCTATCCAGCGTGCTGCGCAGCATTGGCGTGTGCTGCTCGCTGCTTGGGCGGCATCAGCAGGCGCTGTCTTGCCTGCACGAGGCGGCGGCGCTGGCCGCGGCGCACGCGCCCACGCACGAGCACATGCGCGTGCGCCAGTCACTGCACAACGCGCAAAGCCGCCACGCCCGCAGCCTGCCTGAAGAGGCTGCG
>JBOFGW010000170.1:0-6456 GCA_051649325.1 Burkholderiaceae bacterium
ATGCCGTTGCCAAAGGCAGATGAAGAACTCTCTTTGATGGCAGTGCGTGGCGAGTTGCTCGCCATTCGCAAGCTGCTTTCGCCCGAATAACAGCACAGGTTTCCCGCAGCCTAGCGGCCTTGCCGTGCTAAACTTCAAAGCTTCGGGGCGTAGCGCAGCCTGGTAGCGCACTTGCATGGGGTGCAAGGGGTCGCGAGTTCAAATCCCGCCGTCCCGACCAATCCAAACCCGCTGTTGCAGCAATGCGCAGCGGGTTTTTCTTTGCCTTTTTACTTGCTCTACGCAATATCCATGGTAAACGCGGGAATTCGGCCGGCACTGCCTGCCGCCGCGTGAACGGTGAGCGCTTGCAAGCGCGAACTCCCTGTGCTCAAGCAAGTATTTGCGCGCATTTTCAGGCAAAAATGGCTCAAAAGCCGCATGGATATTGCGTAGAGCATGTTTAAATCTATGCCAAATAACTTCAAACTGCGCCACAAAGAGCACGCGCTACGCAACTCTACAATCCCTGCATGCGAATTCTTCTTTCCAATGATGATGGCGTGACCGCGCCAGGCATTCAATCCCTGGCGGCGGCGCTCGCCACGTTTGCGCAGGTCACTGTTGTGGCGCCAGACAGTAACCGAAGCGGCGTATCCAACGCGCTCACGCTGGACAGGCCGCTCTCGGTCACTAGGACTGCGCAGGGGCACCACAGCGTGAATGGCACGCCGTCTGACTGCGTGCATGTTGCGCTCACAGCGTTGATGCAGGACAAGCCGGATCTCGTCGTCTCAGGCATCAACAACGGTCAGAACATGGGTGAAGACACGCTGTACTCCGGCACCGTGGCCGCGGCGATGGAAGGCTTTTTGTTCGGCGTGCCGGCGATTGCGTTTTCGCTTGAGGACAAAGGCTGGGAACGTCTGCCGGAAGCGGTGGCGATTGCATCCGCATTTGTGCAGCAATGGTGGAATGCATCCAGCCGCGCCGTGCAACTGCTGAACGTGAATATTCCCAATCGCGCCGCGCAGGATCATCGCGGCCTGGTCACCACGCGTCTAGGCCGCCGGCATGCATCGGAACCGGTGGTGCCAATGCAAAGCCCTGGGGGCAATACCGTTTACTGGATCGGCCCGACCGGCGCCACCAAAGACGCAGGCGAGGGCACTGACTTTGCTGCAGTGGCCGCCGGTTTCACCTCGGTCACGCCGCTGCGCGTGGACCTGACTGATACCGATGCGCTGGCCGGCGTGCGCACGTGGCTTGCGCAGCCGCCCACGGCCGCGGCCTGACCCGGCGATGACGCGCGGCCCTTCTAAAGGATTGGTCAGTCCGCAAGGCTTTGCGCGTGCGCGCACGGCCGCGCCAAAAGAAGCAGCGTCTTCACCCACGCCTACGCCAGCGCTGGCATCGGATCGACAACGCGCGAGCATGGTGACGCGGCTTAAGCAGCAGGGCATCGCCAACCCGCGCGTGCTGGCAGCAATGGGCGCGGTGCCGCGGCACGCATTTGTAGACGCTGCGTTTGCGTCGCGCGCTTATGAAGACACTGCACTGCCGATTGGCCAGCAGCAAACGATCTCGCAACCCTTTATTGTGGCGCGCATGCTGGAGCTGGCGCTTGGTGCGCCGTCGGGCCATCGCACTTGGCTTGAGATTGGCACCGGCTGCGGCTACGAAGCCGCGGTGATGGCGCAGCTCGCAAAAGACGTGATTTCGATTGAGCGCATCAAATCGCTGGCAGACCGCGCGCGCGCCAATGTGCGGCCGCTACGCATCCCGAATTTGCGGCTTGTGCATGGTGACGGGTTGGCGGGTTTTCCAGCGCACGCGCCCTACGATGCTATCGTCATCGCTGCAGCGGGTTTGCAATTGCCGGAATCACTGCTTGCGCAGCTAGCAATCGGCGGGCGTGTAGTGGCGCCGCTGGTGCGCGCAGGGCATGGCGCCGCGCAAGAGCAATGGCTCACCTTAATCGAGCGCACTGGGCCGCAGGCGTATGCGCAAAGCAGGCTTGATCAAGTGAATTTTGTGCCGCTGCTGGCCGGTACCCAATAAGCGGCACGCCCTGTCAACATTTACGATGGCAACTAAGGCTTTACATTGTTACGCTATGGCACGTTTAAAGAAAAATTTCCATATGTCCCTGAATGACTTTTCCATGGTGCGGTTCAGTAGCGTTGCACGCGCCGCGTGTTTAACGTTCGCTGCTGCAATTATTTTTACCGCCGCCGGCTGCGCCAGCAAAAGCACCGCGCCCGTTGTCGAGCGCTCGCCTGGGGCAGCGAGCCGGCCCGCGCCATCGGCCGCACCAGCCACACCCGGTGCAAGCGCGAGCCCCGCGCCGGTATCGCGCACGCCGATTGATCCACGCGCGCCCACTTACACCGTGCAGCGCGGCGATACGCTGTACCGCATTGCGCTTGAGCACGGCCAAGCATGGCGCGATGTAGCGGCGTGGAACAATTTGGAAGACCCGAGCAAGATAGAAGTCGGCCAAGTGCTGCGCGTGCTTGCGCCGGAGTCTGTTGCGCAGGCTGCGCCAGTTTCATCTGGCACAGTGACAGCGCGGCCCATCACCGCACCCGCGCCCAGCCCCGCTCCGGCAACGCCCGGTAGCTCTGCCAGTCCTGCGCCCACCGTGGTTGCCAAAGCGGCAGATACCGCACCGAGTAGTGACGATGAAGGCATTTCATTCGCATGGCCCGCCAAAGGCACTGTGCTAGAAGGTTTTAGTGAAGCGAAGAACAAGGGTATCGATCTGGCCGGTAAAGCAGGCGACCCCGTGGTGGCCGCCGCCGACGGCAAGGTGGTCTACGCCGCCAATGGCCTGCGCGGTTATGGCAACTTGATCATCATCAAACATAACAATACTTTTCTGACCGCGTACGCGCATAATCAGGCACTTTCGGTAAAAGAGAATCAGGTCGTGAAGAGAGGCCAGAAGATTGCAGAGATGGGCAGCACCGACGCAGAGCGCGTCAAGCTGCACTTTGAGATCCGCCGGCTTGGCCGCCCGATCGACCCCTTACGCATGTTGCCCGAGAAGCAGTAAACCCGTGAAAAAAGCCGCAGCACTTCATGAACCGCTCGATCCCGTTGAGATCGATGACGATGTCGTGCTGCAAGAACGCAAGCGCGCTGACAGCGCGCCAATTGTGCTGTTGGATGACGTGCTCGATGATCTGGATACCGCAATCGAGCCGGATGTCGTGCAAGAGCTGGATGTTGAAGCGCTGGATGCCGATATCACGCCCGCACTCGTGCAAGCCGATGACAGCGCTTCGCCCGACACCATTGCGCGCTACCTCAATGAGATCGGCGCGCGCGCACTGCTGAAGGTCGATCAAGAAGTCGCGCTTGCCCGCGCCATGCGTGCCGGCGATTTTTCTGCGCGCCAAAAACTCATTGAGCACAATCTGCGGCTCGTGGTTTCGATGGCCAAGCACTACCAGCGCCGTGGTCTCGCGTTGCTGGACTTGATTGAAGAAGGCAATCTGGGCCTGATCCACGCAATTGAAAAGTTTGATCCGGAGCGCGGCTTTCGCTTTTCCACTTACGCTACTTGGTGGATCAGGCAGGCGGTGGAGCGCGCGCTAATGAGCCAGGCGCGCACGGTGCGTTTGCCCGTGCATGTGGTGCGCGAGCTGCATCAAGTGCTGCGCGCCAAGGCGCATCTGGAGCAAGGTGAAAATCAAGACGGCACGCGCAAAGACGTCACGCTGGACGACATCGCCCATTTGACCGGCCGCACCACAGAAGAGGTGGCTGAGCTGCTGCAATGGGGCGCGGATGCCATCTCGCTGGATGCACCGGTGGCCGGAGACGAATCTGCCACACTGCAAGACTTTATTGCCGCAGAAGACGACACCCATCAGCCAGAAAACACCGCGCGTTCGCACGAAACCATCAAACTGGTGGACGAATGGCTGGCTAAGCTCAACACCAAGCAGCGGCGCATCGTTGAGCGGCGTTTTGGCTTGCACGGCATGGAGCCTTGCACGCTGGAAGAACTGGCTGATGAGCTGGAGCTCACACGCGAGCGCGTGCGGCAAATTCAGCAAGAAGCGCTCATGCGGCTGAAGCGCTCTCTCAATGCGCAAGGGCTTACGCGCGACGTGCTGCTGTAGATTCCCTCTCCCGCTTGCGGGAGAGGGTTAGGGTGAGGGCATTCTGGTGTAATTTGTCGCCCGGACATTTAAGACATACAGACTTTGATCCCCACCCTCGTTTTCGACATCGAAACCATCCCGGACGCGCAAGCGCTGCGCGCCTTGCGGCCCGACCTGTCTGCACTAGGCGATGACGCGCTGGTCGATCAAGTGCTCACAGACCGCCAAGCCTCGCACAACACCACGTTTTTGCAGCATCACCTGCATCAAGTCGTAGCAATCTCCTGCGTGTTTCGCAGTGACGAAGGCTTGAAGGTGCGTTCACTGGGCGATGAAAGCAGCGATGAAGCGCGCATCATCAGCGACTTTTACAAGACCATAGACAAGCACACACCACAGCTTGTGAGCTGGAACGGAAGCGGCTTTGATGCGCAGGTGCTGCACTACCGCAGCTTGAAGCTAGGCATTACCGCCGCGCGCTATTGGGATTGGGGCGATGATGACCGTGATTTCAAGTGGAACAACTATCTCAACCGCTATCACACCCGCCATCTGGATTTGATGGATGTGCTGGCCGGCTTCACGCCGCGCGCCAACGCGCCGCTGGATGACATGGCCAAGCTCTGCGGCCTGCCCGGCAAGCTGGGCATGGACGGCAGCCAGGTGATGCAGGCCTACCGAGACGGCAAGCTGCCTGAAATCCGCGCGTATTGTGAAACCGATGTGATGAACACCTGGCTGTTGTACTGCCGCTTTCAGTTGATGCGCGGCGTGTTTACACCCGAACAGCTCGCGCATGAAGAGCAGCTCGCGCGCAATGCGATGCAAGCCGCCGGTGGTACGCACTGGCAGGAATACCTCGCCGCCTGGCCGGAAAAGCGCTAAATGGGCCGCGCCAGTAAGAAGCCGGCTGAGCCGGTATTTGAAACGCTGCACATCGAATCGGTCGATCTGGAAGCGCAGGGCATCGCGCGGCGCGACGGCAAAGTGGCGTTTGTGCAAGGCGCGCTCACCAGTGAAACCGTGGTCGCGCAAATCACCGGCATGCGGCCCAAGTTTGACAAGGCGGTGGTGACAGAGGTGCTGCAACAAAGCAGCCTGCGCGTGGCGCCGCGTTGTAAGCATTTTGGCGTGTGCGGCGGCTGCTCCATGCAGCACATCGACCCGCATGCGCAGCTGGCCATGAAGCAGCGCGCGCTCGAAGACAGCTTGTGGCATCTGGGCCGCATCCGGCCAGAGAAAATTCTCGCCCCCATCGCCGGCCCCAACTGGGGCTACCGCTACCGCGCGCGCCTGTCGGTGCGGCATGTAGCCAAGAAGGGCGGCGTGCTGGTGGGTTTTCATGAGCGCGGCTCAAGCTACGTGGCGGACATGACAGAGTGTCACGTGCTGCCGCCGCATGTCGCGCGCCTGCTCGTGCCGCTGCGGGAACTGTTTGCGCAGCTGGACATGCGTGACCGCATGCCACAAATTGAACTCGCAGTAGGGCAGGGCGATACCGTGATGGTGCTGCGCGTGCTGGACGCAGCGACCGATGCAGACCGCGCCAAACTACTCGCCTTCGCGCGCGCGCATGGCATCAATTTCTGGCTGCAGCCCAAAGGGCCGGAAACGATTTATCCGCTTGACCCTGCACAGCCCGGCAACCTGCACTACACGCTGCCTGAGTTTGACGTGCGCATGCCCTTTGCCGCCACCGACTTTACGCAGGTCAATCACCAGATCAACCGCGTGCTGGTCGGGCAGGCGATTGGTCTGCTTGATGTGCATGCAGATCACCGCGTGCTGGATTTGTTCTGCGGGCTGGGCAACTTCACGCTGCCGCTCGCACGCAAAGCCGCGCAGGTGTTTGGCGTGGAAGGCAGCGGTGCATTGATCAAACGCGCCGGCCAAAACGCCGCGCACAACGGCTTGGCCGACAAAGTCAGCTACGACGTGCGCAACCTGTTTGAAGTCACCGCGCAAGACCTGCGCAGCTGGGGCCGCTTTGACCGCTGGCTAATCGACCCGCCGCGCGAAGGCGGCATTGCCGTGGTCAAGGCGCTCGCCGAACTAGGTCACGCAGAGCGCCCACCGCGCATCGTCTACGTGTCGTGCAACCCCGCTACCCTCGCGCGCGACGCCACCGTGCTGGTGAACGAGGCTGGGTATGCCCTCAAAGCCGCCGGCGTGGTGAATATGTTCCCGCACACGTCACACGTGGAATCGATGGCGGTGTTTGAGTTGTTGCCGGAGAAAGTTTAGGAATCGGTTTAAAAAGCGTCTACGCAATATCCATGCGGGTTTTGAGGCAAAAATGGCTGAAAATGCGCATGGATATTGCGTAGAGCATTGAAAAATTCTATGAAAACCGTCATTGCGA
>JBOFGW010000171.1:0-7498 GCA_051649325.1 Burkholderiaceae bacterium
ATGCACCTCAGTGCCGGCATGCAAGCGCCGCTCAGTCTCGATTTCTTGCTGGATGATGCGTTGTTCTTTGCTGCGCTCTTCAGCTTCGCGCGACTCCAGCTCCTTGGCCAGCTCTGCTGATAGAGCCTCCATGACCGCGAGGCCGTCCCCTTTGCTGGCGCGTGCGCGGTCCACCACTGAATCCACAATCGCACGGAAGCTGTCAGGGCCGGCGTCTTTGCCGTCACCGTCAGCACCCCAGTAGAAAGCGCATTTGGTCAGAAGATCAATCAGGCGGCGCGCGGGGTGCTCTTCCTTCATGAAGAACTTGCGGTCCACCAGCGCTGCTTTAAGCACTGCAAGCTGCAGATCACTGATTTTGAGCCGCAGTTCAAGCGGCAGATTGGTTTCGCGATGGACAAAGTCAAACACGCGGTACACCATGTCTACAGTCGCGTGGTCAAGCTCGCTGGCCTTGGCCGTTTCTTCCGCTTTACGCAGGGCGTCCAGCTGCATCAACGAAGGAGTACGCGGCTCGTTTGCGTTGGTGCGCGAAATGGCGATCTGGTTGGCCAGAATCGTGTCCAGCTTGGCGAGCAGTTGCGCATCAGGCGCTACGCCGCGCATAGCACTTGCGGTTGGCGGGCTGTCTTGGCCGGCGGTGACTGGGCCAGTGCGCTCCAGCAGCAAGGTGACTTGCTGCATAAAGCGCGATGGATCAAAGTGATAACCGGCGCGCGCTGATGCCGGAGCGCCGGCTTGCGGCAGCATGCCGCCGAGTTCGGGGAAAGCAGTAGGCGCTGTTAGCGCGCCGCTGCCACTACCAGCAGGGCCGGCTGAAAACGCGGGCATTGCCTGCATATCCAGGCCACCACCCGTCTGGGCGGCCGACCGTTGCCAAAGCGCTGCTTCTGCGCTGCTGGGGCGTTTGATTACGTAGCGCTGCTGGCGCAACACGTTGTTTTCGATCAAGAACAAATTCAAGTCTTGATACAGCGCGTTCAGCGGCAAAAACGCCTTCAGGTTGAGCGCACGCACCACTGCGCGGGTAGACAGGCGATTACCGTCAAAATTCGTCCAGGCACTGATAAAGCCTTTGAGAAACACCTCGGGTCTGAACGGGTTGTAGACCAGATCAACCGTTTGCAAATTGCGCAGGTGGCAGATGCGCAGTGTCAGCGGTGAAAGCGTATCTTGGCTGTAGTCGTTGAGCTTGCGCACGGCGTTGGTGATGAGCACTTCAAGCTCAACGTCGTCGACTTCGACCAATGTGAGTTCATCGGCCAGAAGCGTGCTGCTCATGCGCGTAGCCTGTTCTTCTTCCATAGCTTTTTGCAAGGCGCGCGGCAGGTTCTCCGCCAGCGAGCGTGCGAACAATTTTCCGCCTTTGAGCAGGCCTTGATACGACGTCATGAGCAAATTGCGCTCATTGATGTCTACGCCGGAATCCGCGGCAGCGAAAATGTCTTCTTTTAACCGTTCGCCCAGCGGACCAACTTCTTCCATACAGAATTTGGTGCATAGACGCTGCAGGTGAGCCATGAGCGTGCTTGCGGGAAGCGCGGGGCTGCTACCAGGCAGGTCTTGGCGCGGTGGATTTTCCAAACTCATCTTGACGACAGACCTATGCAACGAAGTGAAGCTGCCCGATTGTATGGGCGCGCGCGAAGATATGCGCTTTGTTGCCGCGGTTTATCCCTGGAAAAAGCTATTACAAGGTATTTATGGCGCACCGGGCGTTGCGCGCGTACAAAGCGCAACAATCCAGGTCAGTTCTGCGGCTCGTGTGCGCGCGGCCTATCCAATTGCCAGCGCAGATGCGCTTTGACCGTGGGCCACTCACTCGCGATGATGCTGTAGACACAAGTGTCACGCAAACTGCCATTAGGCATCACTTGATGGCTGCGCAAAATTCCGTCGAGCTTGGCGCCCAGCCGCTCGATGCCGCGGCGGCTTTGCTGGTTGATGAAGTGGGTGCGAAATTCCACCGCGATGCATTGCAGCGTTTCAAACGCGTGGGTGAGCAGCATCAGCTTGCATTCGGTGTTGACCGGCGTGCGCTGCACTGATTTTGCGTACCAGGTGCTACCAATCTCCACGCGGCGGTGCTTGGTGTCGATGTTCATGAACGTGGTCATGCCCACCAGTTTGCCGCTGGTATTGACTTGAATCGCAAAGGGCTGCATGGAGCCGGCGGCATGCAAACCCAGGCGGCGATCCACCTCCGCCGCCATGTCTTGCGGCTTGGGGATGAAGGTGTACCAGAGGTTCCACAGCTCGCCGTCTTGCACAGCCTCTGCCAGCGCGGGTGCGTGTTCGCGCGTGAGCGGCAGCACTGTGGCGTGGGTGCCGGTGAGGGTGATGGGTTGCAGGATGGGATGCATATTTTTCAGGTTTTTCAGTGCTTTACGCAATATCCATGCGCTTTTTGGAGCATTTTTGCCTCAAAATCCGCATGGATATTGCGTATGCTACTTTGAATTTTGTGGCATTTGTGCCAACTCAAGAATGTTGCCACTTGGGTCACGAATCCACGCGAGCCAGCCGCCCCAGTATTGCTGCTCGGGTGGATGGTTGATCTCCACACCGAGTTTTTCCAGGCGCGCGACGTCTGCGTGAATGTCTTGGGAGGCAAACGACACACCAGTGAGTCGGCCTACCAAGCCACCTTCATCTTTTGAAGTTGTCTCATCCGTCAATTCCACCACTACGGTAATGCCTTGCGCATCGAACACGCACGTGCCGTGCTCCGCCCAATCGTTCACCAGCGTGAGGCCAAGCTTGTGCAGATAAAAATCGCGCGCGGTGGCGATGTCGTTAACAAACAGACGGACGGCGGCAAGTTTCATGGTTTTCCTCCGATGAGTACGCAATATCCATACGGGTTTTAAGCCAAAAATGCCCGGAAATGCGCATGGATATTGCGTACATGCACATTCAATCTGCCCCTTTCAACTGAATCGCGTACTCAATAAACCCGCTGCGCTTGGCTACCTTGGTATACAGCAACTGCGCTAGATGGTTGTCTTGCATGGTGTGCCAATACACCTTGGCCGCGCCCTTGCTGCGCGCAAAGTCCACCACCGCGTTGATGAGCGCGCGGCCGGTGCCCTTGCTGCGGATAGCGGGGTTGACGAATAAGTCTTGCAAGTAGCAGTTGCCGCCTTCATTCCAGCAAGACGGATGGAACAAACAATGCGTGACGCCGATGAGCTGGCCGTTCTCTTCTGCCACAAAACCGTGCAGATTGAACGCGGGGTCGGTCAGGCGTTTGAAGGTGAGTTCGGTTTGCGCGTCGGGTAGGGTGGACTCGTAGAAGGTCAGGTAGGCCAGCCAGAGCGGCTTCCAGTGCGCGTAGTCGGTGGGCAGAAGGGGGCGGATGGTCATGGTTCGATTGGCTTTTGACTCTCGGAGCGTTTCAAATGCGTTTCGACAGGGCCTGTCCTGAGCTTGTCGAAGGGCTCAACGCGAACGGAGAGAGGAGCTGGATGCAAGACTGCGGGCGACGCTACCTTACCCTCACGCGTACTTTCTACACCCGTTCGGGCTGAGCCTGTCGAAGCCCATTCGCGGTTCTTCGCGAGTTCCTTCAATTGGCTCCAGTCACCTTGCATCAGTGCTTCTTTCTTGGCTCTCGACCAGCCTTTGATTTGCTGCTCGACGGCAAGCGCTTCTTCACGCGAATTGAACTCAGCGCTCCAAATCAGTTCTACCGGTTTGAGCCGCGCTGTGTAGCCGATCTTGCCTTGATGGTGTTGATCCATTCGTACTTCTAAGTTATCCGTGTGGCCGCAATAGTAGGTTTGATCGCGGCAGTGCAGGATGTAGACGTAGAACGGCATCTTGACCGGTGGCAAATGCGTTTCGACAGGCTCAACGCGAACGGAAACCCGAGAACTCGCAATGAAAAGTGTGCGAAATCACCGATTGTGCCTTGCCATAAAGATTAAGCGCTCAAACAAATGCAAATCCTGCTCGTTCTTCAGCAGCGCACCCACCAGCGGTGGAATCACTTTTTTCTCATCGTTGCTCTTCAAAACATCCGGCGGAATGTCTTCAGCCAGCAGGAGTTTGAGCCAATCGAGCAGTTCAGACGTTGAAGGCTTTTTCTTCAAGCCCGGCAGCTCACGCACGCCGTAAAACGTGTTGAGAGCGTTGTTGAGCATGTCTTTTTTCAGGCCCGGAAAGTGCACATCCACAATCGCCTGCATCGTGTCTTTTTCAGGGAACTTGATGTAGTGAAAGAAGCAGCGGCGCAAAAATGCGTCCGGCAGTTCTTTTTCGTTGTTGCTGGTGATGATCACGAGCGGACGGTGGATGGCGCTCACGGTTTCGTGCGTTTCGTAGCAATAAAACTCCATACGGTCGAGTTCGCGCAGCAGGTCGTTGGGAAACTCGATGTCGGCTTTGTCGATTTCATCAATCAGCAGCACCACGGGCTCATCGCTGGTAAACGCCTGCCACAGCACGCCGCGCACGATGTAGTTGTCGATCTTTTTCACGCGCTCATCGCCCAACTGGCTGTCGCGCAGGCGGCTCACGGCGTCGTATTCGTACAGGCCTTGCTGCGCCTTGGTGGTGGATTTGATGTGCCATTGCAGCAGTGGCATTTTCAGCGCGGAGGCCACTTCTTCGGCCAGCATGGTTTTGCCGGTGCCCGGCTCACCCTTGATCAGCAGCGGGCGCTTGAGCGTGAGGGCGGCGTTGACGGCGAGCTTGAGGTCGTCAGTGGCGATATAGGCGTCGGAGCCGGAGAATTTTTGCTTGGGCGTGGGTGCGGTCATGGGCGGGCTGGAAGACGGAAAAATCGAGGAAAGCGGCGCAAAACCGTGCGCTGCGTGGTGCGTCAAATTGCTGCAGTGATGGTACCACTGCAGCAAGCGCGCTTCAGAGCGGTTGGAGCAGGCGCCGCCGATGCCTTAAAATCTGCGGGATAACGCCAACCTTGCGGGCCTTGCGCATGCAAAGTCAGGCGCAGAACCACAAAACACCACGGGAAATCCATGCAAATCAAATTCAGCTCACTGGCCGGCACCGCGCTTGCCTTGCTGGCCGCGTTTGGCGCTAGCGCCGCCAACGCGCAAGAGATCAAAGGCAACGCCGATGCCGCCAAGGCCAAGATGGAAATGTGCGCCGGCTGCCACAGCATTCCCGGCTACCGCATGGCCTTCCCAGAGACGTATCACGTGCCCAAAATTGCCGGCCAGCCCGAAAAATTCATTTACAACGCGCTGCAGGCTTACAAAAAGGGTGATCGCAAGCATCCCACCATGCGCGCCATTGCCACCCGCCTGTCTGATCAAGACATGGCCGATCTGGCCGCCTACTACGCCACGCGCAACAAATAAAGGATCGACAAGAATGAAACCACTCCTGATTGCGCTGCTGGCCAGCTTTGCGGTGTCTGCCCAAGCCGGTGATAAAGTGCGTGGCGCGCAGCTGGCCAAAGACAAAGCCTGCGCGTCTTGCCACGGTGCCGACTACAACACGCCGATTGATCCCAGCTATCCCAAGCTGGCCGGGCAGTACGAAGACTATCTGTACAAAGCGCTGCTGCAGTACAAGCGCGGCGCAGCGGGCGACAAAAGCCAGGCGCTTTCGCGCAACAACGCCATCATGACCGGGCAAGCCAGCACACTGACCAACAGAGACAAGGCCGATCTGGCGGCATACTTGGCCAGTTTGCCGACGCAGCTTTCACACAAGAAGTAAACCGCTGCCCGTGTTTCTTCAGCTTCTTAAAAAGCCGCTCATCCAGCGGCTTTTTTCTTGGCAACGTTGCAGTGCCGGCAATATCTGCGGCGCGATCCTTGCGAGCATGGTGCTTGCCGGCTGCGGCGAGAAGATCCCTGCAGCCAGCGACATTGACCCCGCCGCGCAACCGGTGCAGATTGCCATGACCGAGCACGTCGTGCGAGAAGGCAAAGACGGCGCCAAGATTATCGCGGTGGCTGACTACACCTTGCAGGGCCAGGTGCTCTCAACCGAGCGCTACCACATGGGTACCGAGGCCGACTACTCGCCAGTGGACTGGGCCATGGCCTGGGGGCCGGTGACTGACCCGGCCGTACTCAAGCAGCTACGCATCATGCAGGGCGGGCGGTTTTATTCCTGGCATGTAGATACGCTGCCGCTGCCGCACAAAACCATGAACGACAACATGGCCAACGTGCATATCGTTCCGGCTGATCCGCTCGTGCGCAAGCAGGCACTGGCGATTGGCAAGGGCGACCGCATTCGCGCCAAAGGCAAGCTGGTGCGGATCGAGCGGCCGGACGGATGGCGCTGGGTCACGTCACTCACGCGTGAAGACAGCGGTGGCGGCGCGTGCGAGGTGTTTTGGGTAGAGTCCATCGAGCGGGCGAAGTGACCCGCGTTGTAATCTTCTACGCGTGCACGCCCGCACGCCGCTGCACACAGGCCACATACGCTGCGCCATCCGGTGGCAAATTGTTCCTCTGCGCAGTCCACAGCATTTCACCCAAGCATTCCATGATCTGATGGTGCGCCGCATGCGGCTCACCGAGCCGTGCGCGCAGCGCTTCGTAGGCGGCCTTGATGCCCACGGGCTGATCTGCCTGCACCTGCTCGCTGATGGTCATGTGCATCGACAGATGCAAAAACGGGTTGGTGCGGCCGGCTTCGGGCGAATACACCGCGGCAAGCGCGGCGGCTTCGTCCGCAAGCGTGGCGTGATATTCAGGATGCTCCACCATCCAGCGCGCGGCAATATCCTCCAGCGGCGTAAGGATTTCACGTGCTTGGAATTTGCGCCAGGTGCCGCAAAAGAATTGTCGAACGTCAGACTGTGAAGGGTTAAACATTTTGCGGTTAGCATACCCGCCATAACCAACTCTCACTCTTGGAATCCTTCGCATGTTGATCGATAGCAAGACCGAAGAACTGCTGTTTAGCAAAGCCCGCTCACACAACGGCTTTACCAGCGAACCGGTGACCGATGCGCAGTTGCGGCAAGTCTATGAACTGCTCAAGTGGGGCCCCACTTCAGCCAACTGTTCGCCCGCGCGGTTTGTATTTGTGCGAAGCGGCCCGGCCAAGGAAAAACTGCTGGCCTGCATGAACCCGGGCAATGTGGAAAAAACGCGGCAGGCGCCGGTGACTGCCATCATCGGTATGGATCTGGAGTTTTACGAAAAGCTGCCCCAGCTTTTTCCACACACGGATGCGCGCAGCTGGTTTGCCGGCAAGCCAGCGCATATCGAGGCCACGGCCTTTCGCAACTCCAGCCTGCAGGGCGGCTACTTTATTCTGGCCGCCCGTGCAGTAGGCCTGGATTGCGGGCCGATGAGCGGGTTTGATGCGGACAAGATGAATGCAGCGTTTTTCGCCGGCACCACAGTCAAGGTCAATTTTGTCTGCACCTTGGGCCGCGGCGACCCGAGCAAGATATTCCCGCGCAGCCCGCGTTTGGCGTTTGAGGAAGCGTGCCAGATTGTTTAGCCGGCTGACTCTCCCAGCATCTGTCATTCCGAGCGCAGCGAGGAATCTTCTGTTTAAA
>JBOFGW010000172.1:0-2341 GCA_051649325.1 Burkholderiaceae bacterium
TGCGGCGCACACTTCAACATTGAAACACTGACGCACGCTTTACTTGAACGTAATCTAAAACTCTCTATGCAATATCCATGCGATTTTCCAGGCAAAAATGGCTGAAAAAGCGCATGGATATTGCGTAGAGCACTTTAAAACCCGTCACCGCACCTTGTCCGGATTACGCCGCAGCTTGCGCATGAATTCCGGCTCCCACGGCCGCACCGCGAGCAGCAAACTGTGCGCATGGCGTTTATCAAAGGGCATATTGATGTCCGCGCCATGCAACTGCGAAAACTCGCGCGCGACTTCTTGCATGCGCTCAATAAACTTTTCAATCGAGCCGCGCGACAGCATGGCATTGACCAAAATGAGTTTCTCGCCCACGCGCGTGAAGTCGGTGTCAAAGTAGCTCAGGCTCTCGGCGCGGAACAGCTGCATGATCGGCCCGCTCGGAATCCAGTGAAACGTGCGCGCCACTTTCAGGCGGATGCGGTTGCCGGCCTGCAGCTCGATAAACCCCATTTTGTCCAGCTTGACCAGCAGCTTGATGCAATCAGTCTCACTGATTTTGTACAGCCCCACAATTTCTTCAAACGTCATTTGATTCAGGCAGGCCACCGCCACCGCAAACAGCTCGGGGCTGGCGACAATCTCGCGCTCTTGCTTGTCGGTGAGCTGCGTGATCAGCTTGTCGTCTTTACCGATTAGACGCAGCAGCTCAGTCAGTTCAATGCCAGTGGCGGCGAGAATATCGTCCAGCCGCTCGAGCGTGAAGTTGCGCGTGGAGAGCATGCGCTTGACGCTCGCCTCGCTCATCTCAATGCGCTCGGCCAGCTGCGCGTAAGTGATGTCGCGAGCCTTCAGTTCGCGCTTGAGCGCGTCTACAAGCAGAGTGGTTTGCATGATGCGGCGCAGGTAGTTTGCCTGCGCGCATCATATCGCTGTGCGCCGCGTTAGCTGCGCGCTTTGATTGCGGCGGAGATTTTTTCGTAGTCGGCTGGTTTGAGCGCGCCGCGAAATGATGCAATCACCTGGCCATTGCGGTCTAGCAAGTAACTCGATGGCGTGCCCCAGATACGGCCAAAGTTGTCTTTGTGCGTCGTACTTTTGCGCCAGAGCTGCGGAAACTGCTCGCCTTGCGATGTCATCCAACTGGCAAGCTTGCCGTAGTCTTCCACGTCTTTCATGTTGTCGTCGATCGACACGGTGACCAGTTCAAAGCCTTTGCCGCGGTTGGTGTCGTAGAACTTGCGAAACGTCGGCATCTCGGCGCGGCAGGTGGGGCACCAAGTGGCCCAGAACGACACCAGCGTGACCTTGCCTTTGGCCTGTTCAAGCGAATACGGCTTGCCGGTGAACGTTACGCCCTGCAAAGCCGGCGGCGGCGCCTCAGGTGCTTGGGCAAAGGCTGCGCCTGCAATACAAAGCGCCAAAGTGCCGATCAAACTGCGAATACTGTGATTCATGGAATGCCTCATCGTGGTGGTATGCGTCATTGTCGTGTGGGGATGCGGCAGCATTACGCAAACGCTGCCGCAAATGACGCGCCGTCAACTGTGATTGTGGCCATGCGCCCACACGCGCCGCGTGCGACAATGCGGCTGCAAGGCGGGCCGGGCAATCGCTGGCGCGAAAACGCGAGAGGAAAGTCCGGACTTCACAGGGCAGGGCGCTGGCTAACGGCCAGGTGGCGAAAGCCAACGGAAAGTGGAACAGAAAGACACCGCCGATGGCTTGCATGGAAACATGCAGGATCAGGTAAGGGTGAAATAGTGCGGTAAGAGCGCACTGCACGCGTGGCGACACGCGTTGCCGCTAAACCCCGCCCGAAGCAACCTCAAATAGGCAGGCGTTGAATCGGCCCGATGAGCCTGCGGGTAGAGGGCTGGAGCCGTGGAGCAATCCACGGCCTAGAGGAATGATTGCCGCTGGCCGCAAGGCTGGGCACAGAATCCGGCTTATAGGCTCGCCTTGCACTTTAGATTTCGCCCACAGGCGCGCTGGCTCGGAGCGCTTTGATCCCCTCTCCCGCTTACGGGAGAGGGTTAGTGTCAGGACAACTCATGCGCTGACGCGTATCCACCGTTCGCCCTGAGCCTGTCGAAGGGTTGAACGGTTCATAGACTTGCCGGGGGTTGCCCGGCGGCAACTTACTTTCTTTGTCTTGCCAAAGAAAGTAAGCAAAGAAAGGCGCGCCCGCTAAGCCGCCCTTCGGGGTCCCAAAGTTGAACATCGCTGCGGCGCGGCCAAAAGAACTCGCTGCGCTCAAACAGCTTTTGGCCGAAACCCGCCGCATCGCTGTTCAACTTTGGCGGCTTAGAGGGCTGGTCAACGTGCGGGCACCGCGCTATGAACT
>JBOFGW010000173.1:0-6967 GCA_051649325.1 Burkholderiaceae bacterium
GTTTTGCGGCAACCTCCGGTGGCAAATCGAATAGAAATGTGCGGTCTGGCCACGTATCTGCGTGGCACCACGCAGCCAGCGCCCGCAGCCGCGCCATCGGCACACCCCGCCCGCCGCCCTGGTAGGCCAGCGTGGCATCGGTAAACCGATCGCACAACACGCAATCGCCGCGTTGCAGCGCCGGTGTGATCACGGTATCCAAATGCTCCTTGCGCGCTGCAAACATCACCAGCGCCTCGGTCTCCACGCCCATGGTTTGATGCAGCACCACACTGCGCAGCGCCTCGCCCACCGGCGTGCCGCCCGGCTCGCGCGTGACCACCACTTGCTTGCCGGCCGCGCGCAAGTGCGCCGCCAATCGCTCAATCTGCGTGGACTTGCCTGCGCCGTCGATGCCTTCAAAGGTGATGAATTTGCCAAGTGTCATTGTTGTTTGTGTGAAGAGTAGCGCATCGTTTTTTATGTCCCTCCCCCTGCTCGCAGGGGGAGGTTAGGAGGGGGTTCTGCGTTTGATTTGAGATGTTGCTTGTTACCTGTCACAGAACCCCACTCTAACCCTCACCTCCGCGCTTGCAAGCGCTTCGGACTCGCCGGGCGCGAAGCTTGCGCTTCCCGAAACCCCCGGCTCCTCCACCGCGCGGCTTGCATGCCGCTTGGAAGATTTGCGGCGCAAAGCAGTGCTTTGCGAAACCTCGCAAACTTCCCCTGCCAGCAGGGGAGGGAATAAATATGGCTCTACGCAATATCCATGCGCCTTTTCAAGCAAAAATGGCTCAAAAGGTGCATGGATATTGCGTAGACTGGTTTGAATATGCCCTAACCACCCTTTTGATACTTATTCACCGCATTATTGTGGTCTGTGAGGCTCTTTGAAAACAACGTCGTGCCATCGCCGCGCGCCACAAAATACAGGGCGTCAGACTTAGCCGGCTGCGTGGCGGCGCGAATGGAGGCATCTGACGGCGCGGCAATCGGCGTGGGCGGCAGGCCAGCGCGGGTGTAGGTGTTGTACGGCGCGTCTGTGGTCAGGTGAATTTTGCGCAGATTGCCGTCAAACGATTCGCCCAGGCCGTAGATGATGGTGGGATCGGTCTGCAGCCGCATGCCGATGCGCAGGCGGTTGTTGAACACGGCAGAAACCAGCGGCCGATCTTTATCCAGACCCGTTTCTTTTTCAATGATTGATGCGAGGTTCAACGCCTCTTCTGGCGTTTTAACTGCAGCTTCAGGCTTGCGCGCAGCCCACGCGGCATCCAGCCGCTTCTTCAGCGCGGTGTTGGCGGCTTTGAGTACCGCACTTTCTGCAGACAACGGGCTTAAGTGATACGTGTCAGGAAAAAACTGCGCCTCGGGCGAGACGCCGGGCAGGCCAAGCTGCGCCATGACTGCGGCATCGTCCTTGCCGTTTAAATCTTTCTTCAGCCACGGATGTTCTGCGAGCGCCGCGCGAATTTCACGAAACGTCGCACCTTCGACAATCCGCACGGTGATCAGCTTGCCCTTGCCTTCAATCAGCGTTTGCAGCACCTGCATGCCAGTGGCACCCGCAGGCAGTTCATACAGGCCGGGCTTGAGTTTGTCACCGCGCGTATATTTGAGAATCGCCGCCGCAAGCGCATCAGGCATGTCCACACCGTTTTGTTTGAGCTGCGTGAGTGCGTTGCTGATGGTAGTGCCAGAGATCGGAATTGTCTTTGCCTCAGTCACCAGCGGTTTGTTCAGTTGCAGATAGCCATAGCCGCCCACCGCAACCGCAGCAGCGATGAGTAAAACAAATAGCCAAAGGAATAGGCGCAGAATCATTGGGGTCAATTGCGGAATGCGGCTCGAAAAGGGTGCATCCCTGCTCCATATAATACTTTCCAACCTCAGACAGAGTGCTTTGCATGAACGTTCCCGTATTTGCGCAGCTTGAGCATTTAGGCATGCTGACCGTCAGCGGCGAAGATGCCGCGCGCTTTTTGCATGGCCAGCTCACGCAGGATGTGGAATCGATGGATTCTCACGCTGCGCGCCGCGCCGGTTATTGCAACGCCAAGGGGCGGCTGTATGCCACGCTGATGCTGTGGCGGCCCGCGCCCGATCAAATCCATATCAGCGCTGCGGCCAATAGCTGCGCGTTTCTCGCCAAACGGCTGTCCATGTTTGTGCTGCGCGCCAAGGCCAAGGTGGCGGATGCATCTGGCCAAATCGTGCAAATCGGCCTGTGGGGGCCGCGCGCTGCGCAGGTGCTGCAAGATGCGCTGCTGCCGGTGCCTGCTGAGCTCATGGCCGTCAGCAGCTTTGTGCACGGCCATGTCACTGCAGTGGGTGCGGAGCGCCACATCATTTGCGTGGCTAGCGAACATGCACAAGAACTCGCGCAAATGCTCGCCAAATCAGGCGCGCAAGTGGCAGACGCCAGCGCCTGGCGCGCGCAAGATATTGCACAAGGCATCGCTTTTGTGGATGCCACCACGCAGGAACAATTTGTCCCGCAAATGATCAATTTTGAGCTGATCGGCGGTGTCAACTTCAAAAAAGGCTGCTACCCAGGGCAAGAAGTGGTGGCGCGCAGCCAATACCTGGGCAAACTCAAGCGCCGCACAGCCATCGCCCGCGCGCAAACACCCGTAGCGCCCATGATGGATGTGCTGGCCGACGGCAAGCCCGAGCCAGTCGGTGTGGTGGTCAATGCGGAGCCAATGGGCACCGAATCCGTGCTGCTGTTTGAATCCACGCTCGCCGCGCAAGAGGCCGGTGGCCTTTCTGTCGCAGGCGCCGCGCTGCAATTGCAACCACTGCCGTACGAAATTCAGGATATAACCGCGTGATGGACAATCTGCGCCCATGTGCGTCGTAGCCTTCGCCTGGCAATGGCGGCCTGAAATGCCGCTGCTACTCGCCGCCAATCGCGACGAGTACTACGCACGCGCGTCCGCGCCGCTGGCCTTCTGGCCCGGCACCAACATTGCCGCAGGGCGCGACTTGGCGGTGGACGTGCCCAGCACCTGGCTGGGCATGACCCGCACCGGCCGCTTTGCTTTTCTTACCAACGTGCGCCACCCGGCCGAGCGCCGGCCCGACGCACCCACACGCGGCGCGCTGGTAGCGGACTATCTTGCCGGTCTGGATGACCCGGCCGACTACATCGCCAAGGTGCGGGACAAAGCGCGCCGCTACAACGCCTTTAATTTGATCGTGGGATCAGTGGGCGCCATGCATTCCGATTGCTGGGCGCTGCACAGTCTGGACGATGTGCCGCAGCGCCTTGCGCCCGGCATCTACGGCCTTTCAAACGCCAAGCTGGATACGCCCTGGCCCAAAGTGCGCAAGCTGGTGGCTGACTTTACGCTCGCCGCCGCCGGCCGCGCGGGCGATGCCACCTTCTTCAAACTGCTGGCCGATTCTGCCCGTCCGCCGGAGCTTGAATTGCCGCAGACGGGTGTGTCGCTGGAGTGGGAGCGTGCGCTTTCTTCCATCCACATCACCACAGACCGCTACGGCACGCGCGCTTCTAGCGTGCTGCGCGTAGTGCGCGGCGAGAACGGCACTGACATCCGCTTTAAAGAACGCACCTTTCACGGGCCGGAGGTTTCCGCAGACAATCCGGTGCTGGACCACGCGCTGCAATTTGCGCTGGAGCCGCAGCCGTTTAAGACGATTGGCATTACATGAGTTAGCGCAGCGTTTGCGTTCCGTTCGCCCTGAGCCTGTCGAAGGGCATTTCTTGCACATTGAAAGTGCAGTCCGTTCATACTTCGACAAGCTCAGTACGAACGGAAGTTAGTTAAACGCCCTATGACCATCCCAATTCCGCAGCCCGACTTTTCACAATTCCCCCGCTACGCCAAACTCACCGAACTGCTGCACGCCTACGCCGCACGCTGGCCCAACTTGTTCGCGCTCAGCTCCATCGGCAAGAGCTATGAAGGCCGCGATATTTGGCTGATCACCGCCACCAATACCGCCACCGGCAAGCATGAAGACAAGCCCGCATTTTGGATTGACGGCAACATCCACGCCGCAGAGCTTTCTGCCTGCAACGCCTGCCTGTACTACCTCGATCAACTCGCCAAAGGCTACGGCAGCGATGCGCAGATGACGCATCTGCTCGACACGCGCACCTTCTATATCTGCCCGCGTCTGAATCCAGACGGTGCAGAACTCGCGCTGGCCGACAAGCCGCGCCACATCCGCTCCAGCACGCGGCCGTATCCGTTTGATGAGGCGCCGATTGATGGCCTGACGGTGGAAGATGTGGATGGCGATGGCAACGTACTCAGCATGCGCATTGCAGACCCCCATGGTGCGTGGAAGCCGCACCCGCAAGACGCGCGGCTGATGATCAAGCGCGAGCCTGAAGAGCATGGTGGAACGTACTACCGCATCCTGCCCGAAGGCACGCTCACCAACTACGACGGCGTGACGGTAAAAGTAAATCGTGACCGCGAAGGGCTAGATTTGAACCGCAACTTCCCCGCCTTCTGGCGGCAGGAGTTTGAGCAAGTAGGCGCCGGCCCCTACCCCACCAGCGAGCCCGAGGTTCGCGCGATGGTGCACTTTATCGTCCACCGCCCCAACATCGGCGCGGCGGTGAGCTTTCATACCCACAGCGGCGTAATTCTGCGGCCCATGGGCATGGAGGCCGATGACAAGATGATCCCCGAAGATCTGTGGACCATCAAAAAAATGTCTGCCAAAGGCCAAGAGCTCACCGGTTACCCGGCAATTTCGATTTTTCACGAGTTCAAATACAAGCCGGATGAACACATCACCGGCACGCAAGACTGGGTGTACGAGCATCTGGGCGCGCTGTTCTGGACGGTGGAGATTTGGTCACCCATCCAAGAAGCCGGCATCAAAGACTACAAATTCATCGATTGGTACCGCGACCATCCGCCAGAAGATGATCTCAAACTACTCAAGTGGAGCGATGAAAAACTCGGCGGCCAGGGTTACCACGCCTGGAAGCCCTTCAACCACCCGCAGCTTGGCCCGGTAGAAATCGGTGGCTGGGACAAGATGAACACCTGGCGCAACCCGCCGCCCACATTGCGCGAAAAAGAATGGCAGCGCTTTCCCAAATGGCTCAGCTACATTGCCGCCACCCTGCCCAAGCTGGAGCTGCTCAAAGCAGAAGTGACGAGCTTGGGTGACCATCACTACAAACTGCAAGTCGCCGTATGCAACAGCGGCTACCTGCCCAGCTACATCAGCAAACGCGCCCTCGCCCGCAAACAAGCGCGCGGCTGCGTGTTTGAACTCACCCTGCCGCAAGGCGCAAAGCTAGTGTCAGGCAAGCTGCGCGAAGAAGCCGACCACCTCGAAGGCCGCAACAACACCGGCACCCTGCAAGCGTTTTTACCCAGCCCCAAAGCGACGGGCGACCGGTGCGTGCGTGAGTGGGTGGTGCATGCGCCGAAAGGTGGCGCGGTGGAGGTGAATGTGCGGGCGGATCGGGCGGGGGCCGTGAAGTCGAGTTTGAAGCTGGGCTAGCCCCCTCTCCCCTTGCGGGAGAGGGTTAGGGTGAGGGGAAAGCCTACAGGCAGGATTATGGCGCATTGAGATGAAAACCAACTTCGTGCTTATAGATTACGAGAACGTTCAACCAGAGATCATGGCCTCTCTTATGGCCGAGCATTTCAAAGTTATTGTGTTTGTGGGTGCCAACCAAACCAAAATACCCTTTGAAACTGTTGAGGCTTTACAGCGGATGGGGTCGCAGGCAGAGTATGTGAGAATTTCAGGCAACGGTAGTAACGCACTAGACTTTCATATCGCTTTCTATATCGGTCAACTCGCAACTCAAAATCAAGATGCGTTCTTTCATATCGTTTCCAAAGACAAAGGGTTTGATCCTCTCATTCAGCATCTAAAGAGCAAGAAGATTTTCTCCGCGAGATCTAATGACATAAGCGAGATCCCTGCTATCAAAGCGCTCGTCGCGAAGTCACCCTCTCAGCGTTTAGATCTGGCGTTATCGAAGCTAAAAGGCATGGCGGCTAGGCCAAGAACTGCCAAAACGCTGAAGAGCACGCTTTCCGCCCTTTTCCAGAAAAAAGCCTCGGACAGCGAACTGGATAGCCTTATTGATGCTTTGCAGGAGAAAGGCCACGTCACCGTCAAAGACGCAAAAGTCTCATATTCCAAACTTTGAGCAACGCGCTTAATCCATGCGAATTTTCAGCCATTTTTGCCTCAAAACCCGCATGGATATTGCGTAATCACGTTTTAAATCACATCAAAATCCAAATCAAACAACCTGCATGCCCCTCACCGCCCCACCCCTCATCGAAACCCCACGTCTGCACATCCGCCTTGTGACGGAAAGCGATCTACCCGCCCTGCTCACCTTCAACGGCGACGATGAAGTGACGCGTTTTCTGCCCTACGCCACCTGGAAGTCGATGGACGATGCGCGGGCGTGGCTCAAGCGCATGCAGGGCTTTCAAGACGCGGGCGGCACGCTGCAGTTTGTGGTGGTGGACAGGCAAAGCGCGCTCGCTATCGGCACGTGCCTGCTATTCAAACATGAGGAAGCTAGCGCGCGGGCGGAGCTGGGTTATGTGCTGGCGCGCTCGCACTGGGGCGGCGGCGTGATGCGTGAGGCGCTGACCGCGCTAATCAACCATGCGTTCACGCACATGGCGCTGCGCCGGCTGGAAGCGGAGATTGATCCGCGCAACGTTGCCTCTGGCCGTTTGCTTGCGCGTTTGGGCTTTGTGCACGAAGGCACACTCCGCCAGCGGTGGATGACGAAGGGCGAGCTGTCTGACAGCGGCTTGTATGGGCTGCTACAGGACGATTGGCTGACACGTACTGCCCTAGGCGCGCGCTGACATCGCACATATCTTCGCTGCGCTCGCAATGACGGTGAGTTTCAAAGTGATCTACGCAATATCCATGCGCGTTTTCAGGCATTTTTGGCTGGAAAGACGCATGGATATTGCGTAGTGTGAATTGAGAATGCTGTCATTCCGAGCTA
>JBOFGW010000174.1:0-13104 GCA_051649325.1 Burkholderiaceae bacterium
TGAAACCTGCGTACTCTGTCTTTAAATCATGGACTTAGTCAAAACCTTCGTCACGCTGCTGGCCCTGGTGGACCCGCTGGCCATCGTGCCGTTTTTCATCAGCCTGACTGCGGCGCAGACCAAGGCGGAGCGGCTGCGCACCATACAGGTGGCCTCGATCGCGGTGCCTACCGTGATCGCCGTCACTGCGCTGGTGGGCGACCGCGTGATTGGCATTTTGGGTATTTCGGTGCCGGGCTTTCAGGTGGGCGGCGGCATCATCATGCTGCTCATGGCGCTATCGATGATGAATGCCAGCCTGGGCGCCACGCGCAACACGGCTGAGGAAACGACTGAGGCAGAATCGCGCGCCAGCATTGCCGTGGTGCCGCTCACCATTCCGCTGCTCACCGGGCCGGCCACCATCAGCACCGTGATTATCTACGCCAACCGCGCCAAACATTGGTGGGAGTATGCAGGCATTATCGGTAGCGGCATCTTGATTGGAATGCTCACGTATTTGTGTTTTCGCATGTCAGGCAAGATTGCCAAAGTGTTGGGTGTGACGGGCATCAATATTGCCACGCGGGTGATGGGCCTGCTTCTTGCAGCGCTCGCGGCAGAATTCATCATCACCGGCATTGTTGAAATGGTGCCGGCCTTGCAAAAATCATGATGCAGACTATTGCAGTTGTGGATTACGGCATGGGCAACCTCAAAAGCGTTGCCAAAGCGCTGGAGCATGAAGCCGGGCGCGATGCGAACGTGATCATCACCAGTGATGCGTCGCAGATAGACGCAGCCCACCGCGTGGTGCTGCCCGGCCAGGGCGCCATGCCCGACTGCATGAAATATCTGCGCCAAAGCGGTCTGCAAGAAGCGGTGCTGCGCGCTGCCGCCACACGCCCGCTGCTGGGCGTATGCGTGGGCGAGCAAATGCTGCTGGATGGCAGCACAGAAGCGTTTGATGGCAGCGGTTTCACGCCCGGCCTGGGTTTGATTGCCGGCAAGTGCGTGCGTTTTGCCAAAGACATGGTGGATGCCGCCGGCAACCGCCTCAAAGTGCCGCACATGGGCTGGAACAATGTGTTTCAAAGCCGGTCACACGCTTTATTTGCGGGCATTACCGAGGGTGAGCGCTTTTATTTTGTGCACAGTTACTTTGCCGCGCCGGCCCGCGCGCAGGATGTGGCCGCAGAATCGCACTATGGTGAGCGCTTGTGTGTTGCCGTGGCTAGGGATAATATTTTTGCCACCCAGTTCCATCCTGAGAAAAGTGCCGCGGCCGGCTTGCGTCTTTACAAAAACTTCATCCATTGGCAGCCTTGAACATTGTGAGTAGTGAGCCTCGGCTAGTGGGATCTGTCATTCCGAGCGCAGCGAGGAATCTCATCTTGCTTGCGAGAAGATTCCTCGCTACGCTCGCAATGACAGTTTTTCAAAGTGACTACGCAGTATTCATGCGGGTTTTCAGGCAAAATCGGCTCAAAATGCCCATGGATATTGCGTAAAGCACTTCACACCGGCTGCAATTCAACTTCTTTTATCCAACTCCCTTATCCTTTCTGCCACCCCACTGTCACTCAGTACTCAGATAAATCATGCTTCTCATTCCCGCGATTGACTTGAAAGACGGTCACTGCGTGCGCCTGCGCCAAGGCGACATGAAAGATGCGACTGTGTTCTCTGAAGACCCGGCCGCCATGGCCGCGCACTGGAAGGCGCAAGGCGCACGCCGCTTGCACCTGGTGGACTTGAACGGCGCGTTTGCCGGCAAGCCCAAGAACGAGAGCGCGGTGAAAGCGATTCTCAAAGTCATGGGCGACGATTTTCCCGTGCAACTGGGCGGCGGCATTCGCGATCTGGATACGATTGAGCGTTATCTGGACGACGGCATTAGCTACGTCATCATCGGCACCGCTGCCGTAAAAACCCCCGGCTTTTTGGCGGACGCATGCAGCGCGTTTGGCGGCCACATCATCGTCGGGCTGGACGCCAAAGACGGCAAAGTGGCCACAGACGGCTGGAGCAAGCTCACCGGCCACGACGTGATTGACTTGGCCAAGAAATACGAAGACCTGGGCGTGGAAGCAATTGTCTACACCGACATCGGCCGCGACGGCATGTTGACTGGTGTAAACATCGAAGCCACCCTCAAGCTCGCGCAGGCCGTGAGCATTCCCATCATTGCTAGCGGCGGCATGACCAATATCAAAGACGTAGAAGATCTGTGCGCCGTGGAAGAGCAGGGCATCGAAGCCGCGATTCTCGGCCGCTCGATTTACGAAGGCACGATTGATTTTGCCAAGGCGCAGGCGCGGGCGGATGAGTTGAACGGCAGCGATCAAGCGCATGAAGAGTGATGGGTGATGAGTGACAGCAACCTAGGAGAGCTGTCATTCCGAGCGCAGCGAGGAATCTTCTCTCGCGCAAGATGAGATTCCTCGCTGTGCTCGGAATGACAGTTCATTAAGTGAATTGCGCAATATCCATGCGGGTTTTGGAGCAAAAATGGCTCAAAACCTGCATGAATATTGCGTAGAGCACTTGCAAGACTTCAAAAACCGTCTCTAATTTGCGCTCACGCGCCACAGCCTTCACATGCTCGCCAAACGCATCATCCCCTGCCTAGACGTCACCGCTGGCCGCGTGGTCAAAGGTGTCAACTTCGTCTCGCTGCGCGACGCTGGCGACCCGGTAGAAATCGCCAAGCGCTATGACGATCAAGGCGCAGATGAGCTGACTTTTTTGGATATCACCGCCAGCAGCGATCAGCGCGACATCATTTTGCATGTGATTGAAGCCGTGGCCAGCCAGGTGTTCATCCCGCTCACCGTTGGCGGCGGCGTGCGGCAAGTGGCCGATGTGCGGCGCTTGCTCAACGCGGGCGCGGACAAAATTTCCATCAACACGTCCGCCGTGCAAAACCCGCAGCTCGTGCAGGATTGCTCGTCCACCTATGGCAGCCAATGCATCGTGGTTGCCATCGATGCCAAACAAACCGCGCCCGGCAAGTGGGAGGTGTTTACGCACGGCGGCCGCACGGCCACTGGGCTGGATGCCATCGATTGGGCGCGCAAAGTTGAGCTACTGGGCGCCGGCGAAATCCTGCTCACCAGCATGGACCGCGATGGCACCAAAAGCGGTTTTGACTTGCTGCTTACCCGCGCCGTGAGCGAAGCTGTCGGCATACCCGTCATCGCCTCCGGCGGCGTGGGCAACCTGCAGCATCTGGCAGACGGAATCACGCAAGGCAAAGCAGACGCCGTACTCGCCGCCAGCATCTTTCACTTTGGCGAATACACCGTGGGCCAAGCCAAGGCGCTGATGGCGCAGCAGGGGATTGAGGTGCGGGTGTAAGGTCTGGTGGACCAATTTGAGAGCGCTGCATGCATTATTGGTGCGGCTCTTGAGATGAAAGTGGCAAAACCCCCATAAACAATGCGTTTGTGGGGTTTGGTAAAAGATCTATGTTGCAGCGCTCAGATTAAGCCGCAAACCGTGCGGTATACATTACGCTAGGCTCCCGAATGACCGGACCGTGCCAGTCCTGCAGACATGAACCTGTGGAGATTGTTGAAGCTTGCGATAGTGCAGAGGCACCGTACCTACTGTGCCGGGGGTGCCATGGGCGACTGCTTTCAAGATCGTTAAGGCCGAGGGAGTGGTTCCACTTGGCGAGCCACTTCGGCTGGTGGCAGCACTTACTTCATGACGATTTCTACGACGACAACGGCACAGCATCACAGCCGGAGGATGAGGTAGTCGATCCACAGCTACACCCTTGCCCAACGCTTGCGGAAGTCGCTAGGGACTCGCATCAGCTCCTTGACTACACGGCGACTCGTTGGCTCATTGACGAGCAACTATCCGCAGCATGGTGTCAGCTTCCACGCGCACAAGTGCTCCAGTCAATTGAGGCTAGGTTTGCCCGGGCGCCAAACATAGGCATCAGATCGGTTTGCCTCGACGTAGCGGCGATAGCGCTTAAGTCCTTTGCCTACGACTTCGTCAAGACGATCTGGCTGTCCCACGAGAGCCTCGTGGATATCAGTTCATTGGTTCGAGCTACAGCCGCGTGTTTACCTTTGGATGAAGGGTTTGCCCTGGCATGCTCAGCCCTTGACAAGCTCGACGGTCGAGAAAGTCGCAATGCAATGCTTGCACTAAGCTACTTTCAGTCCACACTAGTACTTCGGTGGATCGAAAGGCACGCGGCAGAACCCGCAACTGAGGACTGGGGCAACCTAGCGGCAGTCTCTTGTATGACCTGGTCAGACGTGCGGTCTTGGCTAAAGCGCGGCCGCCCGCTTAGCTTGATTGCCATTGACGCTTTGCGCGCCATTGCAGATCCTAAGACGCCGTTGCTTCGCACAATGTCCCCGGCGCTCCTGAACCCTCCCAGCAAGGCCGAATTCATCAGAGAGCTCTCGGCTTATGAGTCCGCCGATCCTGTCCCACGCGTGCGGCAGCGAGCCGCAATACTCAGGACAGCGCTAGACAAGCTCTGCACGGCGGCCTAACGCCTCGCCTCGAACGTTACACACGGGAAGTATGGAGGCATAAATCGATGCTTATCACCGGAAGCTGCCGCTGCAGAAACATCAGCTTCACGCTGGCTACCAGATACACCTGGGTTCCCGCCTGCGCGGGAACGACAGCTACGCCATCCCAATAGAGGTACAAATAGATGCGCCCAAAGATGACTACGCAATACCCATGAGCCTTTCCAGCCAAAAATGCTTGAAAACGCGCATGGATATTGCGTAGTCGCACCTTAAATCACTTCAAACAGAAACGCGCTGCATATGTTCCACCGCGCGGGCGTCCCAGCCCAGTGAATCCTTGATCAGCAGGCGCAGCGCGTCGGCGGCTTCGCGCTCGCCGTGCACGACATAGGTGTGGGCGGGCGCGGCGCGAAACTGGGTCAGCCAATCCACCAGTTCGTTGGCGTCCGCATGACCTGAAAAACCTTCGATGTGGCTGACCTTGGCGTTCACGGGAACATACTCGCCGTGAATCTTGACGGTGGGTTCGCCGGCCACCAGTTTTGCGCCGCGCGTACCGGGCACTTGAAAGCCGGGGAACACGATGTGGTTGCGCGAGCTCGGCGCATGCGCTTTGAGGTGATGCAAGATGCGCCCGCCGGTGGCCATGCCGCTGCCGGCGATGATGACGCACGGCATGTTGCTGGCAGACAAGGCGCGCGACTCGTCCGGCGTTGAAATGAACTTGGCCGATTCGCACATGGCCGGCACTTCTTCTTTGGGGATGCGCAGCAACTTGGCGTGGCGGCGGTAGATCGCGGTGGCCTTGCTGGCCATGGGACTATCCAGAAACACCGGCACATCCGGGATGGCGTTTTGCCGCTTAAGCCGTTCAATCGCAAGCATCAGCGCTTGCGCGCGGCCCACGGCAAACGATGGCATGAGCACGATGCCGCCGCGGCCCACGGTAGCGCGGATAATATCGCCCAGTTGCTGCATCGGATCATCCGCCGGGTGTACGCGGTTGCCGTAGGTGGATTCCACCAGCAGCACATCGGCCGCACGCACCGCGCTGGGCGGTGGCATCAGTAGATCTTCGTTGCGGCCCAGGTCGCCGGAATACACAAGCTGCATGCCACGGTGCCGCACAACCACGCTGGCAGCGCCCAGCAAATGGCCAGCGGGCGTGAGTTCAATGCTGAGGTTTTTGCTGAGCTTGAGTGCACTGTTGAACGGCAGCGGCTTAATGTTTTGCAGGCTGCGTTTGACATCATCCACGGTGTAGAGCGGCTGCGCCGGCGCGTGCTTGCTGTAGCCATAGCGGTTGGCGTGCTTGGCTTCTTCTTCCAGCAAATGCGCACTGTCCAGCAACATGACCTCGGCCAGATCGCGCGTGGCTTGGCTGCAATACACGCTGCCGCGAAAGCCCAGTTTGGTGAGCACCGGCAAAAAGCCGGAGTGGTCTAAGTGCGCGTGGCTGAGCACTACTGCGTTGACAGACCGCGCGTCAAACCCCAGCGTGGACCAGTTGCGCTCACGCAGAGTTTTAAAGCCTTGAAAGAGACCGCAATCCAGCAGCAGGCGAAAGCCCGGCACTTCGATCAAGTGCCTGGAACCCGTGACGGTATCGGCTGCGCCGGCAAAGGTAATGTTCATGCAATGTTCACGGTTTAGCAAAGGTGTAAGCAAGTTGCGTAACGGTGCCGCGCCAATAGGGTTTGCGGCCTTCGGGCGTGATCCAGGCTACTTCGCCTTGCGTGGGCACGCGCATGCCGTCGCGCTGCTCGTAGTTGGTCCAGGTGCCTTCCCACGGCGTCATCACGATTTTGTCGCCCACGGTGCGGCCGCGTGCTTCTGCGCGGATGCGCGCAACCAGGCCATCGCTGCCAAAGAAATAGGTGAGGGTGGTGCTCACGGCGCCGTCTGCCAGCGTAACCTTGGCCGATTGCGCATCAATCGCCTCCCAGCGCGCGCCTTGGCTGGGCAAGAGCGCAGTGGGATACCACGGCGCCTCAGCCGCGAAGCGCATGAACTCGCCCTGCGCAATCTCACCGGTGCCGCGCATATTCACGAGCGTGAACACGCCCAGAATCGACGGATGCAAAATGCCCTCGCCGCCCACATACGCGTCGTGCACACGCACCGGCACGCCGGGCATCATCATGACGTTGGCGTCCCACACAAAGCCGGGGCGCTGCATGGCCACCTGCTGCGTGGAGGTGAACGGTTTCCACTGATCTGCAGTTTGGCCCATGTTGAAGCTGCCGGTGTGTGCAAGGCGCAGCCCGGCAATGAGCGGTTGGCCTTCGGTGAGTGCGGTGCGAAAAAAGCGCTGCACTGGCTCGGGCAGGCCTTCGAGTTCGCGGGCGCTGAAGGTTGCCGGCACCGGCGGCTTTTGCGCGCCCTGCAGGGTTGCAATCAATTGCTGCGTATTGCCACTCCAGCGCCGTGCGCCGTAGAAAGACAAGCCGGCAAACAGCACGGCGATGGCCACAATGAGCCAGATCAGAATCTTGAGCCAAGTCATGTGATCGCCTTTCTTTGTTGGTCGAGTGTGGAAGGCAGCGCACAACCATCATCGAATTGAATCGCAGCGCATGCATTGATCTATCGCAACGAAAACATGGCGCATACGCCACGAGGTGTAATGATTTGCGACATACTGTGCCTATGGCTACGCAACTTGCAACGCCGCTGTGGATCGGGTTTGCCGTGGCCTGCGGCGCGGGCCTATTGATCGGGGTGGAGCGCGAGCGGCGCAAGAATGACCCCACACATGTCAGCATTGGCGGTGTGCGCACCTTTGCGCTGGCCGCGCTCGCAGGTGCGCTTGCGCAGTCGCTGGCGATGCCGGCCTTGGTAATTGCCGGGGCGCTGTTATTGGGCCTGTTGATTGGCATGTCCTACTATCGCAACGTGGCCGCGGATGCGGGCTTGACCAGCGAGCTTGCGCTTTTTGTCACGTATCTGATCGGCGTCACGGCGATCGCGTTACCGGGCGTGGCGGCGGGTATCGCCGTGGTGGTGACGGTGCTCCTGGCCGCGCGCACGCGCCTGCATCGCCTGAGCACCGATTTAATGACGCAGGAAGAGCTGCATGATGGGCTGATCCTGGCCGGTGCGGCCGCGGTGGTATTGCCGCTGCTGCCGGATGCGCCGATTACCTGGCTGGCTGGCCTCAATCCGCGCAGCGTGTGGGCGATCGTGGTGCTGCTGCTCGTGATCCAGGCGGCCGGGCATCTGGCGCTGCGCTTGCTGGGCGCACGGCAGGGCGTGGCGCTGGCGGGGCTGATCTCAGGCTTTGTCACCAGCACCGGCACGATTGCGGCCATGGGGCTCAACGCCAAGGAGCGGCCGGAACTTGCCAGCGCCTATGCCGTGGGCGCGATCGCGTCATGCGCGGCCACCTTTGTGCAGCTGTTCATTCTGGTGACGGTGCTGCATCCCGCGGTTGTCCGCATGGCGGGGCTGATCTGCCTGGCTGGCCTGGGCGCCGTCGTCTTGACTGCGCTGCCCTGGCTTGCGCGCGGCAATGCTGTCCCTCAACCTGACGTGCAGCCGCAGATGCAACAGCGCCGCATGTTCAGCCTGCGGGACACCATTGGCTTTGCGCTCCTGCTGGCCACGGTCACCGCCGTGGTCGCGTGGATCAATCAGTCGGCCGGCCTCACTGCCGCCGCCGCAACCACGGCGCTGGCCGGCCTTGCCGATGCGCATGCCGCGGCCGCCAGCGTTCTGTCCATGGGCGCCGCCGGCAGCATGGATGCGCGTCAAACCGCGCTGCTGCTGCTGATTGCGCTTACCTCAAATACCTGCAGCAAGCTCGTCGCAAGCTGGACGGGCGGCGCACCCTTTGCCAAGCGCGTCATGCCGGCATTGATACTCATTGTGCTTGCGGCGTGGCTGCCGTGGGTGTTGACGCAGTACGGTGTGCGTTGAAATAGGAATTAAAAGAGTGACTACGCAATATCCATGCGGGTTTTGAGCCATTTTTGCCTGAAAATCCGCATGGATATTGCGTAGTCGCGCTTAGAGCCTATTGCAGAAAGCAAATTTATTCACGTAAACCCGAATATCTGATTTTTTCATAGCCCAATGCAGCAATATTGAATTTTCGCTGCTGCGCGGCTTTTCGATAATCTCCGCGCCAGCGTGACGAACTGGCAACCTGCCGGGCGCGCCCCAGATGGTCAATACGGTCGTTGCAATTTTCCAGGAGAGGACTCTCATGCGCAGAAGCACTGCTTCCAAATGTTCCCTAGCTGCACTGACGCTGGCGCTTTGCGCGGCGGTGGGCAGTGTCTCGGCCCAGCAGCCGATGCAAAAGCTCGGCAAAGGCGAAGGCCGCGTGGATATCGTGGCGTGGCCCGGCTACATCGAGCGCGGCGAGACCGACAAGAAATTTGACTGGGTGACGGACTTTGAGAAAAAGACCGGCTGCAAAGTGAATGTGAAAACCGCCGGCACGTCCGACGAAATGGTCGCGCTGATGAACGAAGGCGGTTTTGATCTGGTCACGGCCTCCGGCGATGCAAGCACGCGCCTGATCCGCGGCAAGAAGGTGCAGCCGATTAACACCGCACTGATTCCGAGCTTTAAAAATGTCGATCCGCGCCTGCAAAAAGCGCCCTGGCATTTTGAAAACGGCAAACATTACGGCACACCCTATCAATGGGGCTGGAACGTGCTGATGTACAACACCAAGGCCTTCAACAATCAGGCGCCCACGTCGTGGAAAGTGGTGTTTGAAGAAATGACGCTGCCCGACGGCAAGAGCAACAAAGGCCGCGTGCAAGCGTTTGACGGCCCAATCCACATTGCCGACGCGGCGCTGTACTTGATGAAGAACAAGCCCGACCTGGGCATTAAAGACCCGTACGAGCTGAACGAAAAGCAGTACAAGGCGGCGCTGGACTTGTTGCGCGGACAGCGCAAGATCGTGGGCAAGTATTGGCACGATGCGTTTGTGCAGATTGACGATTTCACCAACGAAGGCGTGGTTGCTTCGGGAAGCTGGCAGTTCCAGGCCAACATTCTCAAGAGCAAGAAGGCGCCTGTGGCCACCACCATTCCGGTAGAAGGCGCCACAGGCTGGGCTGACACGACCATGATGCACGCCGATGCCAAGCACCCCAACTGCGCCTACATGTGGATGGAGCATTCGCTCAACCCCAAACTGCAGGGTGATTTGTCGGCTTGGTTCGGCTCGGTGCCGGTGGTGCTTGCCGCGTGCAAAGGCAATGCTTTGCTGGGTGACGATGGCTGCAAACGCCAAGGTCTGGACAGTTTCGACAAAATCTCCTTCTGGCGCACACCCACCACGCAATGCGCTAGCCAAAACAACCAGTGCGTGCCGTATCACAAGTGGGTGACGGATTACATCGCGATTCTCGGTGGCCGTTAGGTCTTTCGTGCAATGACCAAGGCTCGCGGCGCTTGCCGCGAGCTGTCTTCTTCTAACTGATCCATGTCCGTCGCAGTCACCCTGCAAGATGTTTCCTGCGTGTTTGGCGCAGGCCCAAGCGCCGTGCGCGCGGTAGACGGTGTCAATCTCACGATTGAGTCCGGCGAATTCTTTACGCTGCTTGGCCCCTCCGGCTCGGGCAAGACCACCTGCCTGCGCATGATTGGCGGCTTTACGCTGCCCACCAGCGGCAAGATTTTGATTGGCGGGCAAGAGGTTTCTCAATTGCCCGCCTACGCGCGGCCGGTGAACACGGTGTTTCAAGACTACGCGCTGTTTCCACACATGAACATCCGCGACAACGTGGCCTACGGCCTGATGGTGCGCGGGGTGGACAAAGCCAAGCGGAGTGCGCGCGCAGATGAGATGCTCGCGCTCGTGCAACTCGCCGGCGTGGGCGAGCGGCGGCCGGCGCAGCTTTCCGGCGGGCAGCGTCAGCGTGTCGCGCTGGCGCGTGCGCTGATCAACGAGCCGAAAGTGCTGCTGCTGGATGAACCACTCGGCGCGCTGGATTTAAAGCTGCGCGAGCAGATGCAAACCGAGCTCAAAGCGCTGCAGCGCAAGCTGGGTATTACGTTTTTATTCATCACGCACGATCAGCATGAAGCGCTCTCAATGAGTGACCGCATCGGTGTGTTCAATCAAGGCAAGCTGGAGCAAGTAGGCACGCCGGCGCAGATTTACAACGCGCCGGCCACGCAGTTTGTGGCGCAGTTTGTCGGCGCGGCTAATGTGGTGCAAGGCGAGAGTGCGCGCCGCTTTACGGGATATGCCGCGGCCATGATCCGGCCCGAGCGCATCACGCTTGGTGCGCCGAGCAATGCGCAGACCAGCGGCGTGGTGAAAGAGGTGCAGTATTTTGGCGCGTTTTATCGCGTGCGCTGCGAGGCGCAAAGTGTGGAGCTGGTGATCGACCAGCCGGCGCATGCGGCCACAGTGCCAGAAGTTGGCCATACCGTGCATTTGCATTGGGATGCGAGTGCAATCCATCCGCTGCAGGGTACAGGCGCGTGACAACCGCAACGATCTCATTGCCTGCAGGCGGCCTGCGCCGCCGCATCAGCGATGCGCTCACGCTCAATCACCGGCTGCTGCTGGCGCTGCTCTTGATTCCGCCGCTGCTGTGGTTTGGCGTGATCTATCTGGGCTCGCTGTTCTCGCTGCTGGCCAACAGTTTTTTCAGGCTGGATGATTTCACCGGCCAGGTGGTGCGCGAAGTTGGCCTGCAAAATTTCTTTGACCTGACCGATGGTGCAAATGTCGATGTGGTGATTCGCACGGTACTGATGTCCGTGGCCGTGACCATCGTTTGCGTGGTGCTGGGCTTTCCTGTTGCGTACATGATGGCGCGCTACGCCACCGGCTGGCAAAAGGCGCTGCTGTACATCGCGGTGATGCTGCCGCTGTGGAGCAGCTACCTTGTGCGCCTGTACGCGTGGAAGCTGCTGCTCGCCAAAGAAGGCGCAATCAGTTGGGTGCTGGCCAAGCTGAACCTCACTTGGCTGCTGGACGCGCTGCTCGCCACACCCGTGATTGGCGGCAACTCGCTGAGCTTCAGCCCGATGGGCACCTTTATTGTGTTTGTGTATATGTGGCTGCCCTTCATGATTCTGCCGATCCAGGCGGCGATTGAGCGCATTCCGGCCAGCTGCATTGAAGCTTCTGGCGATCTGGGCGCATCGCCGAACAAAACCTTCTGGAATGTGATCTGGCCACTCGCCATGCCCGGCGTGGCGGCGGGCTCGATATTTACGTTTTCGCTCACGCTGGGTGACTACATCATTCCGCAAGTGATTGGCAACTCCACGCAGTACATCGGCCAGGTGGTGTACCGGCAGCAGGGCGTGGCGGGCAATATTCCGTTTGCGGCGGCATTTTCCATCGTGCCGATTGTGGTGATTGCGGTGTATCTGTGGCTGGCCAAGCGCAAGGGGGCGTTTGATGCGCTCTGATGCTAAAGCACCGCTCGGTCTGAAACTTGCCGCATGGGGCACGGTGCTGTTCTTGCATATTCCGCTGGCGCTGATCATTTTGTATGCCTTTAGCGCAGAAGAAAAAAGCTACATCTTTCCGCCGCCGGAACTCACCACCAAATGGTTTGCGGTAGCGATGGAACGCGAGGATGTGTGGCGCGCCATCACGCTATCTGCGCAGGTAGCGGCGGTGGCCACCGCAGTGGCGATGGTGCTAGGCACGCTGGCAGCGGCGGCGCTGGCGCGCACGCAGTTCTTTGGCCGTGAAGCGATTTCACTGCTGCTGATTCTGCCGATTGCGCTACCCGGCATCATCACCGGCATCGCGCTGCGCAGCGCGTATCACACGATGGAAATTCCATTCAGTTTTTGGACGATTGTGATTGGCCACGCCACGTTTTGCGTGGTGGTGGTCTACAACAACGCGGTGGCGCGGCTGCGGCGCATGAGCCCTAGTTTGATCGAGGCGTCGATGGACTTGGGTGCGGATGCGTTCCAAACCTTTCGCTATGTGATTCTGCCGCAGCTGGGCTCTGCACTGCTCGCGGGCGGCATGCTCGCATTCGCCTTAAGCTTTGATGAAGTGATTGTCACCACGTTCACCGCCGGGCAGCAGACCACGCTGCCGATCTGGATGCTGCAGGAGCTGATCCGCCCGCGCCAGCGGCCCGTCACCAATGTGGTGGCGGTGATCATCATTGTGCTCACGTTTATTCCAATTTTGGCCGCGTACTACCTCACGCGTGCCGATGAACCCGGCGCATCGCGCCGCTAAGCCACGCAGCCTTTGGCCGTTTTCACAGGAGATTTGCCATGAACGCACCTTTCAATCCGCCACTGCCTACAGAAATGCTGATCGACGGCCAGTTTGTGCGCGGCGAAGGCGATGTGGAAAAAGTGCTCAACCCCGCTACCGGTCAGGTGTTGTGTGAAGTGCCCGAGGCGTCGATTGAGCAGATCAACCGTGCCGTCGCCGGTGCGCACCGCGCGTTTGAAAGCTGGTCAGAAACCACGCCGATGGAGCGCAGCCGCTTGCTGCTCAAACTCGCTGACGCAATCGAAGCACGCGGCGAAGAATTTGCGCGCGTAGAGTCGCTCAACTGCGGCAAGCCGTTTGCACGCGCGCTGGGTGATGAAATTCCGGCGGTGGCCGACTGCTACCGCTACTTTGCTGGCGCAGCGCGCTGCATGAGCGGCACGC
>JBOFGW010000175.1:0-1765 GCA_051649325.1 Burkholderiaceae bacterium
CAAAACCCAGCTCTTTGCACTCACGCTCTCAGCCAAAACGCATCGGCCCTTTAGCGTGCTGGCGGGCGTGGCGCTAGGCGCACTGATTCTGATCGCGCCGGCGGCATGGCTCGGTTATGAAGCAGCCCGCTTCATCGACCCGCACATAGCACGCTACGTATCCGCCGGCCTGATGTTCGCCTTTGCCGCGTGGATGCTGCTGCGCGGCGCGGACGATGATGATGATGAAGGCATCGCCACACGCATGCGTGCTAACTCCGCCTTTGCCGTATTCACCGCCGCCGCCACGGGTTTTGCACTGGCGGAGCTGGGCGATAAGTCACAGCTTGCCGTGGTGCTGCTCGGCAGCCGCGCAGAAGCTGTGTGGCCAGTGATTGCGGGTGCGTGGCTGGGCGAGTTGGCCGCCATCGCCCCCGCCGCGCTGCTGGGCAAAGCGATCGCGCAGCGTGTGTCTGCGCGGCATGTAGGCTATGCGGCCGCGGCGATCTTTGTGGGGCTGGGGGTGTGGACGTTGGTGGCAGACTGATGCCCCGTAAAGCCGCTACCGCGCAGCCTCAAGCAGCGCTCGCAGTGCTTGCAATTGTTGTTCTGTTTTGCGCTGGTACCAAATCTTCATCGCGGGCTTAAGCAAGCGAAACAGCAGTACTCCATTCACGTCCACGGATACCGCATAAGTAAACCGGGTGCCGCCCGCGATCGGTTCGTACTGCCGCAGCGTCGCCACCGGCGTCGCACCCGATACGGTCTTGCGCGCAATCTTCTGGTTAGGCACAAACTCCACCACCTCGGTCACTGTCTCGAGTGGCTTGCCCAGCACTTGCAGCGTTTCCACAGACCGCGTACCTACACCGGTGGGAGGCGGTGTGAGATTACGCAAGCTCTGCACATTCGTGCGCCACTTGACATCATTTTCCACATTTGATGTAAACGCGAATACATCCTCCAGCGGTTTTGCAATTTCAATCGCAGCACTGATTTTCACAGGCTCGCCGTTATCAGCCACAGACGCAATTACTATCAGCAATGCCAATCCAGCAGGCAACGCGATCAACGCCATGCGGCGTTTGTTGAATCTATTCATCCACATTTAGTGCACCAGCCCACCGTATCAAACAAAGGCGGTAGTGTCTCAGACTTAGGCACTTCAGTATTGGACAATTGCGGCAGGACTACTCAGCTAATACGCTGCGCAACTGGCATCTCGACATGCGTTTTAGAGCTTCAATTCCCAATTCTGCCCCACCAGATCAGCGCCAAAGCTTTGGTGTTTTTCTTCTTTCACCAATACAAAGCCAGCGGCCTGATAAATCGCGCGCGCGGCATGCAGGCAAGCGTTGGTCCACAGCGTCATTTTTGTGTAGCCACGCGCGCGGGCAAACGCAATCGCTTCATTTACCATGCGCTTGCCAATGCCCAGGCCGCGCGCCTTAGGCTCCAGCAGCACCATGCGCAGTTGCGCCACGGTTTTTGATTTGCGTACCACGAACGTACAGCCCACGCGTTCACCGTCGATCTCCGCAATCCATGCACGCTCGCCGCTTGCATCAAACTTGTCGATGAAGTCTGCGCAGATGCGCGCCACCAGCGCCTCAAACTCCATATTCCAGCCATACTCTTGCGCGTAAAGCGCGCCATGGCGTGAGATGACCCAGCCGATGTCGCCAGGCTGGTGTTCGCGCAGCAAATAAGCTTTTGGCTGCGCAACGGTGCCTTCAAGCAAAGCTTGTAGTGAACTCATCGCACCGAGCACACGACGCTGATCATC
>JBOFGW010000176.1:0-9537 GCA_051649325.1 Burkholderiaceae bacterium
GTTAGCGTCAAACCAGTTGTTCAGCGCTGTGACGGGGTTTCGCAAGGCACTGCCTTGCGCCGTCACAACAGCGAGCGCCTACCAGCGCGAGCCCCGTTAGCGTCTAGCCAGATGTTCAGCGCTTGTAGCGGGAATTCGCGCCGTATACGGCGCGCCGCTACAAGAGTGAGGCCCTACTAGGCTGAACCCCGTTAGCGTCAAACCAGTTGTTCAGCGCTGTGAAGGGAATTCGCAAGGCATTGGCTTGCGCCGTCACAAGAGCGAGCGCCTACCAGAGCGAGCACCGGAGGGCAGTCCGTGAATACCGCGGGCCTTTAGCAGACACCACTTGCAAAATTTTGTTTCGGGATCATCGGCTTGCCGCAAATTAGAGCGCCTTCACAGGCTCGATGGTCAAAAAAACCCTAACATTCGCGCTGCTTATGTCTAAGACGATTTATCTTTCCGGTGCATTCAATTCGCCGCCTTCGCTGGTCGCGCGGCTGCGGCATCTGCACTTGCGCGACTTGACTGTTCTGGTGGTCTTGGCTGCGTTTGCCTGCATTTGCCTAGTGCATGCCTGGACGGCGCTGGGCGAGTTGCGGGCGCAACACCAGAAGTCACAAGACATGATCCGCTTGACCGAACAAGCCTTGCTGTTGAGCGCCAAGGCTGACGCAGCGCGCGCCGCAGAGGCCGATTTCACTTATGCACTACTGGCCGATCCGGTCAGAATCACGCGCGTCAAAGAATCCATCGACCGCTTCCAGGCCGCGCAGACCGAGCTGCAAGGTGCCATCAATGCGCTGCAAGCCGTTGCTAGCGAGGACGCGTGGACGCAAGAACTCATTCATATCCTGCGCAATGAGCAGAGCAAATTTATCTCGCTGCAGTCTTCCACGGCCACCATGGTTGCAAACGGCCAGGAGCGAGAGCAGCGCCTCGCGCGCGCACGCCTGAGCGAGGAGGGTTGGATACTGGCTGAGTCCGTGAGTGCGTTGACACAAACCATTGCGCTGAACTATTCGCGTACTGCACACCAGTTGCAGCAGCGCGCCGAGCGCAACGTGCAGGTTCTGCGCTGGCGAGTCGCTATCGCAGTAACTGTGGCGCTGATGGTGATGGCGCTTGCCGGTTGGTTGTCAAACCGCGCCTGGCGCTTGGCAGCGGCCAATGTGCAGCGTTTGGAGCAGCTTTCTTTGACTGACCCGCTGACCGGGCTCGCAAACCGGCGTGCATTTCACCGCCAACTTAAAAGTGAAGTTGGCCGCGCCCAGCGTAAGACTGGCGATTTGGTGTTGACCTATCTGGATTTGGATCATTTCAAGCGCTTTAACGATGCGCACGGCCACCCGGCAGGCGACCAAATGCTGCGCGAAGCGGCGCAGCAATGGCAAGCGGTGTTGCGGCCCAGCGATACGATTGCCCGCATAGGCGGCGACGAGTTTGCGGTGTTGATGCCGGGCTGCACGCAGGCCGATGCGCATGCGTTAGTGCAAAGGCTGCACGCTGCTACGCCGCGCGGCCAAACGTTCTCTGCCGGTATTGCGCAGTATCTGGCCGGCGATTCATCCGATAGTCTGATTCAGCGGGCCGATGATCTGCTCTACCGCGCCAAACGCGGCGGACGCGACCGCAGCGTGGGCGACGATACCGAGGCGCATCTGCCACGCATCATGCCAAACTCGGTGCAAGCGCGCGTTTGAGCTCGGCTTCATCCCGGCCGCTGCGCTTTACGTAATCGGCCAACTGATCTTCACCAATTTTGCCTACGTTGAAGTAGGTGCTTTGCGGGTGGCTGAAGTAAAAGCCGCTCACACTGGCTGCTGGTGTCATGGCCAGTGATTCGGTTACAGCCATGCCAATTTCATCGGCTTTGAGCACTTCAAACATGGTGCGTTTGATGGTGTGCTCTGGGCAGGCTGGGTAGCCCGGCGCGGGGCGAATGCCTTGATACTTCTCTGCAATCAGCTGCTCACCTGAGAGCGATTCGCCCGCTGCGTAGCCCCACAAATCCTTGCGCACGCGCTCGTGCATGCACTCGGCAAACGCTTCTGCAAAACGGTCGGCCAATGCTTTGAGCATGATGGCGGAGTAATCGTCATGCAGTGCTTCGAACTGCTTTTCCTTTTTATCCACACCAATGCCTGCAGTCACGGCAAACAGGCCGATGTAATCCGCGATGCCCGAAGGCTGCCCATTGAGGCTCTTTGGTGCGATAAAGTCTGCCAAGCATTTGTTGTCCACGCCCTCGCGCTTGGCGGTTTGTTGCCGCAGATTGCGGTAGGTGAACAGCACCTCTTTACGCGATTCGTCGGCGTAGATCTCGATATCATCATCATTGATGCTATTGGCTGGGTAAAACGCCACCACTGCGTTGGCGGTGAGCCAGCGCCCGGCAATGATTTTTTCCAGCAGCGCCTTGCCGTCTGAAAACACGCGGCGTGCAGTTTCGCCCACCACCTCGTCTTGCAGAATCGCGGGAAACGGGCCGTGCAAATCCCAGGTTTGAAAAAACGGTTGCCAGTCAATGTATTTGGATAGTTCGCTCAAATCAAAATTCTTGAACACACGCCGGCCAATAAATTTGGGCTTGGGCGGGTGGTAGTGCGCAAGCGGGTGCGGCGCTTCAGCGGGATGATCGTCCGCATTCATTACCCAGTTGATCTTTGGCTTATTGGCGCGCGCTTCAGCCAAGCTCAGCAGCGGCGCGGCTTTTTTGCCGGTGTGATTCTCACGCACTTTTTCGTATTCGGCTTTGATGTCATCCAAATACTTCTGCGCTGCATCGCTCACCAGGTTGGTGGCCACGCCTACGCTACGCGACGCGTCGCTCACGTAAATCACCGGGCCTTCGTAGTGCGGCGCAATCTTCACTGCCGTATGCACGCGGCTGGTGGTTGCGCCGCCGATGAGCAGTGGAATCTTCTTCATGCGGAAGTAATCGTCACGTTGCATCTCCGCGGCGACGTACTGCATTTCTTCCAAACTCGGTGTGATCAGGCCAGACAAACCGATGATGTCTGCGCCCTCCACCTTTGCCTTCGCAAGAATCTGGTCGCAGGGCACCATCACGCCCATGTTTACCACTTCAAAGTTATTGCATTGAAGCACCACGGTAACGATGTTCTTGCCAATATCGTGCACATCGCCCTTAACGGTGGCGATCACAATCTTGCCTTTGGCGCGGGTTTCACCTCCGGCGGCAGCCAGCTGCTTTTTCTCTTCTTCAATGTAGGGCACCAGATGCGCCACGGCCTGCTTCATCACACGCGCGCTCTTGACCACTTGCGGCAAAAACATTTTGCCTTGGCCAAACAGATCGCCGACGATGTTCATGCCATCCATCAGCGGCCCTTCAATCACTTCAATCGGCCGGCCGCCACGCGCGGCGATGGCGGCGCGCGCCTGCTCAGTATCTTCGACAATAAAGTTGGTGATGCCGTGAATCAGCGCGTGGGCCAGGCGTTTTTCTACCGGTTCATCGCGCCAGGCCAAGTTTTCTTCTTTCTTTGCACCATCGCCCTTGTAGCGGCCGGCAATTTCCACCAAACGGTCACCCGCATCGGGCCGGCGATTGAGCACAACATCTTCTACACATTCTTTCAGCTCGGGATCAAGCTGCTCGTACACACCCAGTTGACCGGCATTGACAATGCCCATGCTCATGCCGGCTTTGATGGCGTGATACAGAAACACCGTATGAATCGCTTCGCGCACCGGGTCGTTGCCGCGAAAGCTAAAGCTCACATTGCTCACGCCACCGCTGATTTTTGCGCCCGCCAAGTTTTCTTTAATCCAGCGCGTCGCCTCAATAAAGTCCACCGCGTAGTTGTTGTGCTCTTCAATGCCGGTGGCGATCGCAAAGATATTGGGGTCAAAAATAATGTCTTGCGGGTCAAAGCCTACTTGCTCGACCAGAATCTTGTAAGCGCGCGCGCAAATTTCGGTTTTGCGCGCAAAGGTGTCCGCTTGGCCTTGCTCGTCAAAGGCCATCACAATCACCGCGGCGCCGTAGCGCTTGCATAGCTTGGCCTGGCGGATGAACTCGGCTTCGCCTTCTTTCATGCTGATGGAATTCACCACCGCCTTGCCTTGCACGCACTTCAGGCCCGCTTCGATCACGCTCCACTTGGAGCTGTCGATCATGATGGGCACGCGCGAAATATCCGGTTCGCTGGCAATCAGATTCAAAAAGCGCTGCATCGCGGCTTTGGAGTCGAGCATCGCTTCGTCCATATTCACGTCGATGATCTGCGCGCCGTTTTCTACCTGCTGGCGCGCCACCGCAAGCGCTTCTTCGTACTGCTCATTGAGAATCATGCGCGCAAACGCTTTGGAGCCGGTGACGTTGGTGCGCTCGCCCACGTTCACAAATAAGGTCTCGCCCGTGATGTTGAGCGGCTCCAGGCCGGAAAGACGCAGTGCTGAATTGGGTTGTTGCTTAGGCATGCCACTCATCCGATCTAATCGTTCAGATGAGCGTCGTTTTGAAAATCGCTCCGGGCCTGGCCAAACCGCGTGTTTGGCTGCAACGCTCCCCGGATGAAACTGCATTTTACCCTGTGCAGTCGCACAGTCATGCGTGGATACACTTTGCATATTCTGTTTGCCGGGGCGCGCGATGCAAAACGCAAATCACTCAATGACCGTGGGCTTTATTGGCGCCGGCCGCGTGGGCGCTGCTTTGGCGCAGGCGCTTGCGGCAAAGGGCGTGGCCGTGCGCGCCGTGTTCAGCCGTGATGCAGCGGCGGCGCAGCGCGTAGCAACGCAATTGCCGCGCACGCAGGCCGCACGCACCGCGCAAGAAGTGGCTGACCAGTGCGGCCTCACATTTCTCACAGTGAGCGACGATGCCATCGAACCCGTGTGCCGCAGCGTGCAGTGGCGCGCCGGCCAAAGCGCCGTGCATTGCAGCGGTGCCACTGAGGTTGCTGCACTCGCCCACGCGCAGGCACAAGGCGCACAGATTGGCGGCTTTCATCCGCTCATGGCATTTGCTGATGTAGCCACCGCGCTGCAATCCCTACCCGGCTGCACCGCGGCGATTGAAGCGCCAGAACCCTTAGCCGCGACGCTGCATGATTTTGCGCAGCGCTTGCAATGCACACCGCTTACATTGCCGCCCGGCGCGCGGGCGCTGTACCACGCATCCGCCCACTACGCCGGCGCGTTCTTTAACGCCTTGCTGGCCGAGGCAGCGCTGATGTGGCGGCAGTTTGGCGCGACCGAAGCGCAGGCACTCGCCGCGCTTGCGCCGCTGGCGCGCAGCACGCTGAACAACGCGCTGGCAAACGGTTTGACGCAAAGCCTGCCCGGTGTAGTCTCGCGCGGCGATGCGGGCACGTTGCAAAAACACTTGCACGCGCTTGCGCCTTTGCCTGCGCAGGTACAAGCGCTCTACCGCACACTCGCGCTGCGCAACGTTCCGGCGGCGCAAGCCCGCGGCAGTATTACGGCGCAGCAGGCGGAGCTACTCACTCAATTACTTAACAATTGAAGGTGCTCTACGCAATACCCATGCGCTTTTTGAGCCATTTTTGCCTGAAAAGGCGCATGAATATTGCGTGATGCGCTTCTAGAAGGCATTTTTCTCTTGAAGTTGTCATTCCGAGCGCAGCGAGGAATCTTTCCTTTTCATGCACTGAGATTCCTCGCTACGCTCGGAATGACATGCGCGCCGAATAGAGCAATCTCCATCAGGCACCGCACCCGCCGCCTGCTCTATAAACCCGCATGGCCGAAGACACCGCCTCCAGCGCCTCGCGGCGCGAGTACGCGCAGCGTTTAAACCGCGTGCTCGACTTGATCGACCAGCGCTTGAGCGAGCCGCTTGAGCTGGCCACCCTCGCACAGGCTGCGCATTTTTCGCCTTTCCATTTTCACCGCGTGTTTGCTGCGTGGATGGGTGAAACACTGGGCGACTATCTGCGCCGCCGCCGTTTAGAAGTGGCCGCGCAGCGGCTCACTGCCGATCTACACACGCCTGTGCTCACCGTGGCGCTGGAGGTGGGCTTTGGTTCCGGCGAAGGGTTTGCACGCGCCTTCAAAGAACGCTTCGATTGCACGCCTACGCAGTGGCGCGCCGGAGCGCGCGAGCGCTGGGCGCAGCAACTGGCCGATAGCCGTACACAACACCGCAATCTCGATCAGGCCCCGCGCAAGCATGATCAGGCAGGCAGCAACGCACGCGCCGATGATGACAACTCCACTCACCCATTTCAGGAGATCACCATGGACGTACAAATCCTCACCCTACCCGCCGCGCGCATTGCCTACCTACGCCACATCGGCCCCTACGGCCCCGCGCTGGGCAAGTTCTGGGGCATGCAAGTGATGCCGTGGCTGGTTGCGAATGGTTTGCTCGGCCGCGTGAGCTACGGCATTGGCCATGATGATCCATCCATCACTGAGCCGAGCAAATGCCGCTACGACGCCGGCGTAGAAGTAGAGCCGGACTTTCAACCCAGCGGTAAAGCCAGCATCACCTCACTGCCCGGCGGCCGCTACGCCGTCGCGCAGTTCAGCGGCATGCCCGGCAACCTGAGCACCGCGTGGACAGAAATTTTTCGCGACTGGCTGCCGGGCAGCGGCATGCAAACCGATGCGCGACCTTGCTTTGAGCGCTACCCCGCAAAAGGCGCGGTGGATCTCAAGACGGGGCGGCTGAGCTGCGAGATTTGTGTGCCGGTAAAGCCGCTTTAAAAGCACTCTACGCAGTATTCATGCGCTTTTTAAGCCATTTTTGCTTGGAAAGGCGCATGGATATTGCGTGCATGCCTCAAAATTCTGCTCAGCGAAGCGCTTAATTCTGCGCCGCAGATTCAGCCGGCGCATCCAGCACCACAATCCGGCCTGCGAGCGCGCGCCGCTCGATCTGGCGATGGGGCCGCGCCGCCAAATGCGTAAACACGCGCGGTGTGAGCGCGCTGAATTGCTTGAAGGCGCGGTGCATGTGCGACTGATCGTTAAAGCCATGATCGGCCGCTGCATGGCTGGGCGCATCACCATCTGCAAGCGCACTGGCAGCGCGCTGAAACCGCACCAGGCGCGCATAGCCCGCAGGCGACACGCCAAGCCACAAGCGAAAGTCACGCTCAAGCTGGCGGCGCGAAATGCGCAGCGCACGCCGCACAGATGCAAGCTCAATTGACCCGGCACTGCACTGAATTGCCATGGCGGCTTGCGCCACACGCTGCTGCGGCGTGCCAAAACCGTGGCGCTCGTGAACACGGCTTTCAATCCACGCGCCAAAGATCGCCAGGCGCAAGCGCGCGTCTGGCTCTGTGAGCAGCGCGTCGCGCAAGGCACTGAGCTCGGCTGATGTACAAAACTGCGCCAGCGGCATGCGCCGATCCGTCAGCCCTTCCAGCGGTGCGCGCAGCAGCGCGAGCAAACCCGCGGGGGTCAACAGCGCAAACGCCAGCTCACCCGCTACGCGCGAGCGGAAGCGCTCGGGCCTGGTGCGCAGCAGCGTGACAGCCATTTCTAATATCGAGCCGGATTGGCCTGGGCTCTGCTCCGCAGTGTGATGCACGGTGACCATGAACAAGTCTGTGGGCAGCGCCAAGTGATCCGCCTGCGCGTCCTGCCCAGGTGTGCGCAGCCAGCCCAGCGCGGCAATATGCGGTTGCATGCCGGGGGTCATTGCGGCGGCTCCGCCCCGAGAACAGCCCGCGCACGCGCCACAACTACATCCGGGAGCGGCACTGTTTTGCGTGCGGACTTATCCAAATAGCCAACCAGTAAATCCATGGATGCCACTTCCTCTGCCGTTTCGCTATTGCACATGCGGTGCAAATAGCGCAGCGTTTTGCCGCCCAGCGCCAGCAACTCGGTGTTGACATCCAGCAAAGAGCCCGCGAGCACCTCGCGCCGATACTGAATTCGCTGATCCAGTGCGACCAAGCTGCGATTATGCGCCGCCAAGAAGCTGGGCGTGAGGCCCAAGCGCGCCAAAAAGTGCCAAGACGCCTCATCAAACCGCGCCACATACGACTGCACGTTCATATGCCCCACATGGTCGATACACCAAGGGTAGACAAAGCCGCGGTAAGTTTCAAACTGCCGTGCAGTCATGCGGTTTGCACGCTCACAGGGCTGGCCGTTACATGCGCCAGCACGCGGTCGATTGTCTTAGGGTCGCTCAAAATACGCCGGTGCGACAAGCCTTCGGTGGCATGCAACTGCGCGCGCGGCAATGCGTGCAGCAACGCTTCTGAATTGGTAAACGGCGCCATGCGATCACCGCGGTCATGCACCAGCAACACCGGCGCATGCACGTGCGCGCCCAGCCAAGACGCTTCAAACTGCTCAAGCGCCATGGCTTCATGGTTCACGATGCGTGCACGCATGCTCGCCATGAGTGTGTGCGGCAGATTGAACGCTTCACCAAACCAGCGCAGCACCGATTGTGGCGACGATGAAGACGCAAGCGCAACCAACTGCTTGGCATGCAGGCCGTGCGCCATCGCATGCAGACTAGCCACGGCGCCCATCGAGTGTGCAACGATTGCATCAAACGGGCCGACGCGGTTTTGCGCTTCAAACAAGCTGCGCACAATTTGCGGCATGGTGCAGCGCCAGCCGCTGCTGCGGCCATGCGCGGGCAAATCCATCAGCACAGGTTCAAACCCGGCAGCGGCAAGTGCTTCGCCCAGCGGCCGCATCTGCAGCGCATCGCCGGCCCAGCCGTGCACCAGCAGCACGCGCGGGCGAGCGGTCATTTCTTGCTCAGCCGTGCGTGAACGCAGCAGCGTAAATTCTTCCCGGCCCGTGCTTAAGCGCTCAAGCTGCCACTGCGGCGGCACGCGCCCGCGTGAGGACAGCTTTGTAGGAAACGGCATAAAGAAAAGATTGACGGCAAACCGCGTGGCCAAGCGTGGCGCAATCTGATGCGCGGCGCGCAGAGCAAACGCCGCAGTACGCGCAAAGCGGCTGTGCCCAAAGGCCAGCCCGGCGCTGGAGGTGGTGGTCGTGGTGTTGGAAAGCGAAGGAGTAGTCATCCCCCGAGTGTGCGGCCCGGCCAGGGCGCGCGTATTGGATTTAAGCGGCACTCCGATAAGCAATCAGTGGCACATATAGAGTGCCAAAAATGCGAATTTAAAGATGCTCTACGCAATATCCATGCGCTTTTTAGCTTCGCAGAAACGCAAAAAGACGATTTTTTGATGGGCGTTTTCAGCCGTTTTTGCTTGGAAAGGCTTATGGATACTGCGTGGTCATTCTCACACATTCAACACCGCATACAGCGCCGCGCGGCCTCCTTTGCCAATCGGGCGCCCAAGGCGTGTGCGCTACCGGCGAATGTATGAGCACGGCGAATGCGTGCGCGCTCGCAACCGCCGTGCCGGCGCCAGAGACATTGGTCGTTTTGTAATGCCAACTCACGTGATCTGGCAGCGATTGAGGTCTTCAAGCGGGTCGCTTTAGTTCATGGGTTGGCCGCGCATTGGGTGGACTCAGTATTGGTCGCAGTTTGCATGACGACAACCTCAAACTGCTGCGCTGGCCTTACACAGGTCTGCGTAAGACAGGAGGCTAACATCGCATGGATGA
>JBOFGW010000177.1:0-4058 GCA_051649325.1 Burkholderiaceae bacterium
TGGGCAACATCGCAAAGTACCGCGGCCGGCAAGCGCGCGTGTACATGCAAGTGTTTGATGCCGAGTTCGTTCCACGTGGAACGAAGGTGCTGCGGTGGCAAGGTTACATGGAGCCGGTGCGCGTTGTTCGCAACGCCCAGGCCGGGACGATTGAACTGCCGATGACGCGCGCCGGGATGGCCCGCGCTCGCAACGCAGATGGCCTTCGAGTGACGCACGCGCAATGGTCACTGCGCCATCCCGGTGAGCGCGGCCTTGAGTACCTGCAAGGCCTCATCAACGAGCCTTTTGCGTGGCTGTCTAAACGGTTCCAAGAGGAATGAAACAGCTAGATGATTTCATCGCCGCGAATGCAGGCGAGGCCTTCGCATGGGCGTCCAAAAACTGCTGCCACTTCGCCGCCGCGTGGGTGGCGTTTGCGACTGGCCGAAACCCTATGGCCGGCATCGAGGCCATCACCAGCGAGCGGCAGGCCATGCGCGTGTCGGCCCGCCTGGGCGGGCTGCACAAGGCCTGCGCGCAGCGCCTGGGCTCGCCAGCTATCCCCGGCGCGATGGCGCAACGCGGGGACATCGTTTTGCTTCGCGGCCCTGGCCTTGGCTTGATCGGCATCTGCAACGGCGCTGATGCCGTGGCGCTAACACATAGTGGCTTGGGCTCTGTGCCGATGACGGAAGCGCTGGCCGCTTGGAGGCTGCCGCGATGAATCGATTCTTGGCGGCGATGCTGCTGATGACGCCCGGCCTAGCCATGGCCGACCCGGTGACCATCATTGCCACGGCCGTCAAAGTTTGGGCGGTGATCAAGCCAATCGTGACGGCCATCACGATCCTCTCGAACATCAACAGGGCCGTGCAGGCTCGCCGCAAGGCGCGCAAGGCCGCCATCGCGGCGCGCAACGCCCGCAACGCTGCGCTAACTGACCGCAGCGTTAGCGGTTTGGTGTACGACCCGCCACACCGCTGCATCTACGGCCGCACCGTGACGGGTGGCGATGTTGTCGCCATGTTCACCACCGACAAGGCGGGCGTGCGAGACGACGGCAGCGCCTACACCAAGCCAGACGCGCTGCGGCACATCGTGATCCACCTGCAAACGCGGCAGGCGCAGGCCATCCACGAAGTTTTCATCGATGGCAAGCCGGTGGGCACGCTCGATGGCGGCGGGTGGGCGGTGGGCGGGGAGTTCGCGTCAGATCGCAACGACACCCGGCGAGTGAGCTTCGCCAATTCGATCAACCTCACGGGCGATCCGGCGGTGGAAATCGTCAACGCCTACGCCATCACTGGCAGTGGCGACGGCACCGAGTACACCAACAGAACTGTCGCCATCACTGGCGGCGGCATGACCCTCACGGAGGGTAGCGGCGACACGATCTATGTGGACTACCGCACGCGCGCCAAGCGCAGCGTCGTGCGCATCAGCAAGTTCCTTGGTGCGCCGGGCCAAGTGGCAGACGCTTACCTGCGCAGCGTGATTCCGTCGAAATGGACGGTTGACCACAGGCTCCCTGGTTTGGCCGGCATTGTGGTGACGCTAGACCTTGAAGACCCGCGCTTTCAGGGTGGGCTCAACAACATCACAGCAGACGTTAGCGGTGCACTGCTGTACGACCCGCGCAAGGATTCAACCGTGCCAAGCGGTAGCGGCGCGCACCGAGTCAACGACCCAACCACTTGGGAGCACAGCGACAACAACGCACTGTGTTCGGATGACTGGCTGCGCAGCGAGATGGGCTACGGCGTGGCGCCATCCGACATTGATGTGGCCGAAACCATCGCGGCGGCCAACGCCTGCGATGTGCTGCAAACCATCGATGGCGCGAGCCGCAAGACCTACACCTGCAACGGCGCGTTTACCAGCGAGGAATCGCGCGAAAAGGTGCTCGAAGACCTGGCCGAATCCATGGCGGGCAGCATTGCGCCAAGCGCTCAGTGGATGGTGCAGGCGGGTGAGTGGTCTTCGCCGATCCTCACGCTGACTGATGATGATCTAAAGGGTCAGTTAGAGATTGTCCAGGCCGACACGCCGATGGATGACCTCATCAACTCGGCCCGCGTGCGCTACTTCCCTGCCGGCAAGAGTTCGCCAGCCGAACTGACGCCACCCTACAAAAACGCCGCCTTGGTTGGCGTTGACGGCAAAGAGCTTTGGCGCGATCTTGAGCTGCCTTTCACAGACAACAAACACCGCGCCACAAACATCGCACGAATCCTGGTGGAGCAGGCTCGCAACGGCCAAATCCTCAAGTACCCGGCCAAGATGCGCGCTTGGGGCCTTCGCGTTGGTCGCCGCGCTAGGGTGATTTCGGCACAGTATGGAATAGACAAAACCTACCGCTGCACCGATTGGGGCTACAGCGTCATGGGCGCGTGTGATCTGGTGCTGCAAGAGGATGACGCCACCATCTACGACCTGGCAGACGCGCCGGCCGCAGATTCAACGCCCACTAGCGACTTGCCTAACCCGTGGGCTGTCGGTCAGTTTGCGAGCCTCACCGTCACCAGCGGCAATGCCACGCTGATCAAAACGCTGGATGGCACCGTGGTGCCACGGGTGCGCGTGCAATGGCCTGCGGTGACAGCGGCCGATGTCATCAACGGCGGCAGCGTGGTTGTGCAGTGGCGCCGTAACGATGAAATGGTGTGGCGCCGTATTCAGCTTCCGGGTGATGCGCTGGACGCCTACATCCTGGACGTGCGCGAAGGCGACATCATCACCGTTGGCGCGTTTGCGATCAACGCACGTTTGGTGCAGGGCGACCCGGCTTTTGTTGGCCACAAAGTGGTGGGCAAGAGCGCGCCGCCACCAGACGCGACGGGGCTTGCCGGCACAGTGAGCAAGGGGCGAATCCCGTGGGGCTGGGACGCCCCGACATTTGCGGACTACGCGCAGACAGAAGCCCGCTTGGGCGGTACAGATTGGGCAAGCGCAACCTTTGCTTTCCGGGGCCGCGCGTCGCAGTGGCAGCACGTTGTTTCGGCTGCCGCCACCTACATTCTTCGGATCAAGCACATTGACGAAAGCGGGAACTACAGCGTCAACGCGCTCAGCGCAAGCGTGGTGGTGGTGGCCGGCGACTTAGTACAAGACGGCGCCAATGCGCCGCCAACTGTGCAGCTTTCGCTCAGCGTCCCCAGCGTCATCTTCCAGGCCGACAGCACGGGCTTGGTTGATGCGGGGCAGAGCTTCGCCGTTACCGCCCTTGTGCGCGTCGACAACGTTGATGACACAGCCAACTGGACAGTCACGCGCACACCCGGCAGCGGTGTCACTGCATCAGCAATGTCTGGCGCAAGCTGCAACGTCACCAGCCTGGCCACGGGCACAGACGCCAGCACGCTGACGATTGACGCTACACGCGCAGGCTTTCCGAGCCAATCGCTAACGATTCCGGTCACCAAGCTCAAGCGACAGACGCCAGCGAGTGGGCCGGTGGCCAGCCCTGGGCCGTTTTTCTCCGAGGTCAATGTGGTGGCGCCTTCCGTCGCTGAAGCCGCAGCCCGGGTGCTGCGGAATGGTCAAGTGGAAGTGCGGATGGAGGGCCCCGGCGCTGGATGGGAGGTTGTCGGGAATTGGTACAGCCCGACCACCACGAACATCGGCGACAGCTACGAAGCGCGCGCCGAGTTAGTCAACGGGCCATCCCCAAGCAGCGGTGTGGCGATTGGTTCATGGAATCGAATCAACGCAAGCCGGGCCGTCTTTCGGAATCGCGTTGGCGGCGGCCAAGAGGTAACCGCAATAGACATTTCTGTCCGCCCATTTGGAGGCGGCGCCGTCGTCTCAACGTTTCGAGCGACGCTTTACGCAACGGTTGAATAGACATGCAATTCTCGCTACCAATCATCAGCCCAAGTCGCGCAGCTGCGCAACATCACGTGGTCACCAGCGCACGCCTTTCGCCCGAGCTGGACGCCATGCTGATCGAAGTTGTGAGCTACCTCGATGAGGCCGCCTTCGACGCCGGCGCCGAGCCACTAGCCAGGGCGCATGTGCGCGCTGCGCTCAAAGACATCGACCCGGAGGGCGCGATGCTCGCGCTGCTGAAAACGGCC
>JBOFGW010000178.1:0-10909 GCA_051649325.1 Burkholderiaceae bacterium
GGCACTTCAAACACAAAACCGTGGCGCTTGCCAAAGATGCTGGCTGCGTCCAGTGCCACTTCTTCACAACTGAGCCACGTGCCCCAGGGCGTCACGCCGCCGGCGCAGTTGGCGACGGTGCCGCCCAGGCTGGGCGCCATGCCGGCCCAGTTGCCGTCGCGAAACGTCAAGTTGGTGGTGCCGCCCGCCAAGCGGCGAAAGCGGCCTTCGAAATCAATGCGCGCGGAGTCGTAGCGCGCCGGCGCTTCAATCACATCGCCCGCTACCAGCTCGTGATTGCGCACCAACATGTATTCAAAGCCCGCGCCGGTCGGCATTGTGCCCACCACGCCCATGCCGTCGTGCCCGGCGGGGCAGGGCCGGCCGTTACTCATCACATCGCCCGTCCAGCCAAAACTTTTGTACGTAAAGCCCGGCGGCAGTTGCAGCAGCGGCAGGCCAGTGGTCAGATCGTTCACCGCAGTCAGACTGCCGTAGGGACTGATAATGGGGCTCACAACGGGCTGCGTTGAAGCAGCACCTGCGCTGCGCGCATACAGTGCAGCCAGCGGCCCCGTGATTGCGAGCGCAGAGGTTGCTCCCGCACCTTTGAGTAGCGTGCGGCGTTGCGGATCGAGCAGAAAAGATTTGCGGACGAGTGCGCCGTCCAAGGGATGCGGTTTCATCGATACAGCTCCGGCAGTAGTGCAAACCATCACACCCTAGAAGCTGCGTTTGACCGTCCGATGAAATTCTCTTGACTATTTGATGAATAGGCTGCGTTAGAACGCCGTTTACGCAATATCCATGCGCCTTTTCGGGCAAAAATGCCTCAAAAAGTGCATGGATATTGCGTAACGCTAGTTGAAAAGTGCCTTGGCAACCATGGTTGCACCCAGTGCGATGAGTCCGATAAAAAACCAGCGGCGAAACGCAGCTTGATCAAGCCGTTGCCGCGCGCGCGTGCCGAGCCACATGCCGCAAAGCGCAAGTGTGAGGGCGATTGCAGATGCGCCGCCCATCGAAAAATTCAGCGCGCCGTTGACCCACATCGCCGCGCCAAGCGCAATCGTGGAAACGGTGAACGACAGCCCAAGCGTTTGAATCAATTCTTCTTTTTCCAGCTTGAGCGCGCTCAGATACGGCACCGCGGGAATCACAAACACGCCGGTGGCACCGGTGATCAAGCCGGTGATGAACCCTACCAGCGGCGACCACACGCGTTCTTGATGCGGTGGCACATGCATGCGCGGCGCACGCAGCCCGATCAACCCATACAGCACCAGCACCGCGCCGAGCAGGCCTGACGCAACGTGCGAAGCACCGCCCGTGAGCAGGCGGATGCCGATAAACGTGCCCACTATCACGCCCAGCAGCATCCATGCGAAGCGTTTGGCGAGCGGCTTGAGCGCCGGCCCCGCCACCATTTGCAGCACGTTGGTCACCAAAGAAGGCACAAGCAGCACCGCCGCAGCATGCAAGGGCGTCATCGCGAGTCCCAGCAAACCCATCGCCACTGTAGGCAAGCCCATGCCGATCACACCCTTGACAAACCCCGCCAGCAAAAACGTCGCTGCAACGAGTGCGATGATCGAGAAGGAATCAGCCATGCGAAGCAGTGTAGCAATGCTCTCTACAAGGATTTTAAAGCGATTACGCAGGTTTTATGCGCCTTTTGAGCCATTTTTGCTTGGAAAGGCGCATGAAACCTGCGTGCAGGCAAGTAGATAGCTGTGCTGCAACATGCCATGCTCGAGTGATTGAGCTGGCAGCGCATCCCCATTAAATTTGAGCAATAACAAAGGGAGGTGCGTATGCACGTTATTGGTCTTGGGCTTCATGCGCTGATCGCGATTTTCTTTGCCGTGCACGCGATCCGCACGGGGCAAAAATCGTTTTGGCTGTTTGTATTGTTTGGTTTTCCGCTGATGGGCAGCATCGTCTACGCGTTTGCGATTTACATGCCCGCGTTTCGTTACTCGCGCGCCGGTGTGAAGGTTGCGCGCGCGATGGATAACCTGATCGACCCCGACCGTGAACTGCGCGAAGCCACGCGCGAGTACGAAATCTCAGATAGCGCGCAAAACCGTGTGCGCCTCGCAAACGCGCTGCTGCACAAAGACCGCGCAGATGAAGCCATTACCCATTACGAAGCCAGCTTAACCGGCCCGCTGAGTGATGATGCCAGCATGCTCTTTGGCCTGGCAAAAGCCTATGCGCAGGCCGGCCGCTTTGGGCTGTGCGAGCAGACCTTGCAAAAACTCACCGGCTTTCACCCGCACTACCACGCCGAGCAAGTGCAACTGCTCAAAGCCCGCGCCCTCGGCGGCCAAGGTAGAGCAGCAGAAGCCAAAGCCGCGTTTGAAGAAGCCGTGCGCGTAGGCACCGGCTGCGAAGCCCGCGCCCGCTACTACGCCTGGCTGCAAACGCAAGGTGATGCGCACACCGCGCAGCGCGTGCAGCAAGACATCGCCACTCAGATCAAACACTGGGACAAGTTTGCGCGCGAGCAGAATGCGGCGTGGTTGAAGATGGCGGGGTTGTGAGCTCTTCAGTTACTTCAAGCCACTAATGGTCACACAATGTTTATGAGGTTTTTCAGCTTGTTTTTACTCAAAACTCTCATGGATATTGCTTGGTGATCGATTCAAATGCACTCTGTTTTCGATTGGATTTGCTATGCCTACCAAGCCGCTTGACCGGCTGATGTTTGCGCAAGGCGGACTGTGTTACTTCTGCAGTGCGCCACTTCCAAAAGCCGAAGCAAGTGTTGAGCACCTAGTCGCCAGCGCGCGCGGCGGTAGTAATGGTGACGACAACTGTGTGGCTTGCTGCAAAGCCGTTAACGCACTGTTTGGCAGTATGTCATTGAAGGAAAAGATCAAGGTCGTTCTAAATCAGAAAGGACAGTTTCGTTGTCCTAATAATCTGGGCGGTGAAACATCGAAAGCGCCAGTGCCCGCGAAGGTAGTAAAGGGCTCAGGCGATGCCATGCAGTTTGTGATTGAAAACCTCAAAGGGCGCGGCAATGCGCGCCCGCGACGTTTAAAGACACTGGCTTCGACAATCAAGTCGCTTGCGAATTTGAAGCTTGATGATCAGCGCGTCGCAGCGTTGATTACCCAGTTGCAGAAGGCCGGCAAGATTTCAATTGATGGCGAGCAAGTCAGCTATAGCTTGTGAAGCGCGCATGATTTCGCAATATCCATGAGCCTTTCAAGCCATTTTTGCTCGGAAAAGCGCATAAATACTGCGTGATGCACTCACGAGTCTTCGATGGTTCGCGACGCTCTCGCTAACTCTTTCCCCCCAGCTCCGCCGCTTCCTGTAGCGCCGGATGCCCTTCATCCACCGTGGCTTGCAAATGACGCAGCGCGAGCGCGGCAGTTTCACGCGCCTGCTCGGGCTGCCCCGCGGCGCGCTGGCGTTTGGCGAGTTCTAGCAGCACTTGGCCGGTGACGTGGCTGTGCGGTGCGCTGCCTTGCGTGGCGCGCGCGATTGCGAGCGCGGTTTGCGCGGCGGCCATGGCTTCTTGTTCGCGCCCGAGTGCGGCGAGCAGTTCTGCGCGTTGCGCGGTGCGCGTGGTAACCGCGGCAATCTGGATTCCGGTGCGCTGCAAATCCTCCAGCGCGGCGGTGATCATCTGCAGCGCTTGCTCAGTACGGCCCAGGCGCTGCAGCACTCTGCCGTGGTTGTGGCGGTAGGTCACAACGGTGGGGCTGTGCGGCTCCAGCGCGTATTGCTCAATGAGCGCCGCACCTTCGCGCACGAGTGCCTGCGCATGTTCGATGGCGCCCACTTGTTGCTCGATGCTCATCAAGCCGTTGATGGCGGCCAGCTCAAAGCGTGCATTGCCGGTGCCGTGGGTTTGGATGCGCACGGCGGTATAGCCAGCGCGCGCGGCGTCAAATCTGCCGACGGCTTGCAACGTTTGCGCGTGGTTAAACAGCAGATACGCGGGCGGCGCGTTGGCGGGCGAGATTTTGCGCGTGGTCTGTAGCGCTTCATCAAACTGCTCTAGTGCAGCGCGCGGGTTGCCGGCGCTGAGCAGGGCGATGCCCCAGTTGTTGCGCAGGCTGATGGCTGGGCCGCTGTCCACGCGGCCCAGCGCGATAAAGGTGCCCATGGCGGCGGCAAACATTTGATCAGCCTGCGCGGCCTGGCCGCTGATAGCTAAACCATACGCAAGGCCGCCCTGCATATCAGCCATTTCAACCGAGGCGCGCTGGCCGGAGGCTTCAAACCTGTGCATCGCCTCACGCGCAAAGTGCAGCGCTGCCGCTGCATCGTTGTTGATACGGGCCACACGCGCGCGGCGGTCCAGGCAGTAGGCCGCGACTGCATCGTCTTGCCTGCTCGCGTTGATTGCCGTCATGAGCATGGGCACTGCTTCGCTGCTGCGCCCCATTTCAGACAGCACGCCGGCGTATTTGCAGGTGAGCCGCTGGCGTGCAAGCTGCGTGGTGCCCGGCGGCAGGTCAGCCAGCGTTTTTTCCATCAGCGCCAGCGCGCGTTCTGGCTTGCCGAAGGAGATGAACCAGCCGGCCAGCACGTCTGTGGCCACGGCGCGCTGCTCGGGTGTGGTGGCCGGGCCGCCTTGCGCGATGATGGCGCTTTGTGCGAGCAAGCCATCTAGCGTGATCGATTCGCCGGCGCGCACGCTTTCGGCCAGCACGTTGTTGGCAAACTCCACTGCGGTTTGCGCATCCATGAGGCGGGCGAGGGCCAGCGCGCGCTGCGTCTGAGCCTCGTGCGCTTGCCAGAGCGATGCGGCCAGCCCCGCAATCACCGTCGCAAACACGATCACCGCCGCAGTCAACCCGGCGCGGTAGCGGCGCGCAAACTTGGCGGCGCGATAAGACCAGTTATCTGGCTGCGCCAGCACGGGCTCGCCATCCAAGTGGCGCCGCACATCGGCCGCCATCGATTCCACGCTTGCATAGCGTTTGGCAGGGTCTTTTTGCAGCGCCTTGGCCAGAATGGTGTCCAAATCGCCGCGCAGTTGCCGCGCGAGCAGCCGGTTGCCCGGCACGCGGTGGCTTGCGGGCGGCACGTCTGCACTGAGAATCGCTTCTTCAAGCGCGGCAGCGGTTGCGCGCGGCAGCTTGTAGGGCCGGCTGCCGGTCAGCAGTTCATACAGCACCACGCCCAGCGAGTACACATCGGTGGCGACCGATACCGGCTGGCCGCTGATCTGCTCGGGCGAGGCGTAGTCCGGCGTGATTGCGCGGCCCATGAACTGCGTGAAATTGGCGGCCGGCGCGGCATCGTCCTGCAGCAGTTTGGCCACGCCAAAATCGAGCAACCGCACTTTGCCCTGCGGCGTGACCAGAATATTGCTGGGCTTTAAATCGCGATGCACGATGAGCCTTGCGTGCGCGTGCGCCACCGCATCGGCCACTTGCAGAAATAGACGCAGCCGCTGCGGAATGCTCAGGTCATCTTCGCGGCAGTATTCGTCAATTGGTTCGCCGGTCACGTGCTCCATCGCCATCCACGGCTGGCCGGCTTCGGTAGTGCCGGCGTCGTACAGGCGCGCAATGTGCGGATGCTCCAGCGTGCCGAGGATGCGCCGCTCACGCTCCATGCGCTGCGCCAGCGACAAGCCCCAGCTCACGCGCGGCAGCTTGAGCGCGACCTCGCGCTCAAGCACGCCGTCCATCTGCTGCGCCAGCCACACGGTAGCCATGCCGCCGCTGCCGAGCAGTCGCACCAGGCGGTAGCGGCCCACGACGGTGCCGGGCGCTTCTTCCACGCAGTCGGTCGTGTGCAGCGCATCTTCAAGCGGCAGCTCTACCGGCCGCTGCATGAAGGTATCGGTTTCCTGCACCGCGCGCGCTAGCAGGTTTTGCAGCAGCGGCACGAAAGACTGCTGCTGCGCCGGCAATGCGTTGAGCCAGCACTGCCGCTCGTGCACCGGCAAGGCCAGCGCAGTTTCAAGCAGCGCGTTGACGCTGCGCAAATGCTCTGGATCGGCGCAATGCTCAGAGTTCATTCTGATTAGTGTAGGCGGCGTAGATGGCGACATGTCGCCCTGCTTAACGCAGTTTTGGGACGAAACCGGACATCTGCGGCGTAGCAGAATAAAGGCAGTACGCTTATTTGGTGGGCATCTTCAGGCAGTTTTGCTTGGAAATGCCCATGGATATTGCGTTAACTGCTTTCGAACATTGCTAACTCAAACCCGAATTCAATTGTTCCGTAGCTGGCTTACGTAGCCGTAGGCGAGCGCGTGCAGCGCCCCAGGTTGCTTCAAACTATTTCTTGCTGCGCACAACTTAACAGGCTGTAAGACTTTAAGCAGACCCTGTAACTCGCTGGGCCGCGCTTGCTCATAAGGTTTAACGCACGCATCGCACTGGATGTGGGATGCAGTTGTAAACGCTTAAGAAAGGGCTGCAATGAAACGACGCGATGTATTACACCTTGGTGTGCTGGGTATGCTGTCCGGCTGCAGTGGCGGGCAAGACACTGCTGTGGATTCAACCTTGGCAGTGGGCAGCAGTGACCCCGCATCGCCCAAGCGCAGCGTGCCCAGCACCGGCCCCACAGCCAACCCTTTGCTACAAACCAAGGGCCGCAATATTCTGCTGGTGCTGGCCGATGAGATGCGGTTCCCCATGCATTTTCCGGGTGACCCCGGCTTACCCGACAGCGTGAGTAACGTGCTGTCCGCGACGACGTACTTGCAGCGCTTCATGCCCAATCTATGGCGCATTCGTGCGAGTGCAGTGTCTTTTGAGCAGCATCACAGCGCAGCAACCGCGTGTACTCCTGCACGAACGTCTCTAATGACCGGCTTGTATGCGCATCAGCACAATGTGCTGGCAACGCTGCTGCCCGCGCAGGAAAGCACCGGCAGTGTGCCGCTGATTCCCGTTTTATCACCGCAATTTCCCACGCTCGGTACGGTGCTTACGCAGATGGGTTACATATCCACTTACATCGGCAAATGGCACATGAGTTACCCGGCGTCCCACGGCAATTCGATTGCCGCGTATGGCGCGCCGGATTTCAATAATCTCCAGCATTTGTTTGCAAACGGTTACTTGGGGCCCTATGGATTTTTGGGCGGTACTTATCCAGACCCCGAGGGTGGGGCGCCGTCCACAGGTGAGCTGCTTGATCCGCAAATCTGCGCAGGTTTTACCCAGTGGAATCAGACCATTCGCGGCACGCTGAATCAGCCGTGGTTCACCGTGGTATCGCTGGTAGAGCCGCACGACGCGCAATTTTTTTGGGACGGTGTGCAGGACAATCCCTTCAAACCAAGCGCTGCGTACCCGAATTCAACCGAGCAGGTCGCCAAGTACGCACCGCAGGGCGCTGTGAACGCCCTCTACGCAGGCCCACCGGCGAACCTGGAGAATTACGCCAGTACGTTTCGCGATTCCATCTTTTCGCTGTTTCGTTCTGCGCAGGCCAATGACTTTATCAACGGCGCGATTTCGCATGACTCCGCACAGACGCAAATGGCCTTGGTATTGTCCGATCCACCGCCCAGCGCATCGAATGCACCGCTTTACACCACTATTGCGCCGTACGGCTACTGGCAAAAGACGCTGGACTACTACGCCTACTTGCACACCGTGCTGGACGGCAGCATCGGCAAAATTCTGGCCGAGGTAGACGCTATGCCGGCGGCACAGCGGCCTTTGATTGTGTTCACCGCAGATCACGGCGAGTATGCGGGCGCGCATGGTTTGCGGGGCAAGGGCTATACCGGTTTTCGCGAAAGCACGCAGGTGCCGTTGTATGTGTATGACCCCAATGGCAGCGCCGGTTTTGCTGCCGGCACGCGGCAGATCATGACATCCAGTGTGGACGTATTGCCGCTGATTGGGTCGCTCGCGGCCGGAGAATCCGTGGCGTGGATTCAAGCTAATTCGACCTACGCCGGTTTGTGGTCTAGCCGCCTCAAGCTCTATGACTCGCTGTATAACTCCGGCGCTCCAGGCCGCAGCTACGTGCTGCATTCTTATGACGAGCCTGCCGTGCAGACTGATATGCAAGGCAACCCCACGGCCTATCACATGGTGGCGTATCGAACCCCCACGTATTTAATCTGCGGCTATTCATTGTGGGATGAACAAACGCAACAGATCGACAGCGCAAGCACGCAATACACCGCCTTTGATTTGAGCGGTTCGACAGGCGCACTGGAATTGACCAAGATGACTGCCACGGCGCAGCAAATCAACGCGCTCAAGCGCGCCATTGCCAGCGAGCTGCGTGCGCCGCTCCCAAGCACGCAGCAATCAGCCTCAAAGCAAGCCAATGCGCAGCGTGTGCTGTATACGCAGAGCAAGATTGCTGATTCAGTGCCGGGGCAGATATGGGACACTGTAGATTGGTAGCTGTAGCCTCTACGCAGTATTCATGAGGGTTTTCAGCCATTTCTGGCTCAAAAACCGCATCAATACTGCGTTAACTACTTTCGCGCATCACCACTTCAAACCCCAAATCCAAACTCGGCTGCGCAACCGGCTGCTCGCGCAAAAGCTGCAGCATCATCTGCGCGGCGCGTGTGCCAATCGCGGCGCGCGGGGTGCGGATGGTGGTGAGCGGTGGCAGCATTTGGTCTGAGCCGGTGAGGTCGTTAAAGCCCGCCATGGCGATGCGGCCGGGCACATCGATGCCGATGCGGCGCGCGGCGAGCACGCCGCCTTGGGCCAGGTCGTCATTACAAAAGAAGATGGCATCAAGCTGCGGCACGCGTTGCAGCGCTTGCGCGAGCAGCTCGCCACCGAGAGCGATAGAAGATCGCTCGGGGCTGAGCACTTCGAGCCGCGCGTCGTACAAGCCGGCGGCGCGCATGGCGCGGCGGTAGCCTTCGGCGCGCTGCAAGGTGCGCGGGTCGAGCTGCGCGGCGGCAAAGGCGATGCGCTTGCGGCCGCGGTTAATCAAGTGCTGCGTCATCGCTGCGCCGGCATCGGCTTGCGAAAAGCCGACGCTGTATACGCCGGGCGCGGGGGCGACCTCCATCAAATGAATGCAGGGCAGGTTACTGGCGGCGATCAGGCGGCGCGCTACTTCTGTGCGGTCAAAACCGGTGACCAAAAAGCCGGCGGGCCGGTGCGCGAGGTAGCTGCGGATGAGCTGCTCTTCTTGCTGCGGGTCGTAGTGCGTGATGCCAATCAGCGCCTGGTAGCCGGCGGGAATCAGCACGTCATGCACGGCCTCGATCAAGTCCACAAACACCGCGTTGGTGAGCATAGGCACCAGCACCACAACGCTGGAGGATTTGGCGGAGGCCAGCGCCCGCGCGGCAACGTCCGGTACGTAACCGAGTTGACCGGCGGCGGCTTTGACGCGGGCAGCCAGCTCGCCAGACACGGCGGGGTCATCCCGCATGGCACGGCTGGCCGTGATGGCGCTGACCCCGGCTTTTTGCGCGACTTGCGTAAGCGTGACACGCCCACTGGAGCGCCGGCGCGAAGTAGTGGCTAACTTAGTAGCGGCAGTTTTTGGGCTTTTGGGCGTATCCACGGTGGAATGGTAGCGCAATCTAGTCAAGAATTGACCAGCCTACGCAATATTTGTTTGACTCTTGGAGGTTTGATGGTTATGGTAGCGCTACCAATTGATGCAGGGTTCCGCCTAAAAAAGTTGTCATCCCGGCGCAGGCCGGGATCCAGGTGTAGGTGATGCGACGAGTAAGCGAGGCAACTCCTGGATTCCGGCTTTCGCCGGAATGACAGCTCCGTAAGCAGGCAATCTTGCCAATAAGAAAACTAGATAAATCAGGAGACATTCAGTGCGCGAAACCTTGCGCGTGGTGGTGATGGGTGTAGCCGGCTGCGGCAAGTCCGAGGTGGGCGCGCGGCTGGCGGCTTTGCTTGGCGCGCCGCTGATCGAGGGCGACAGCTTTCATCCCGCGGCCAACGTGGCCAAGATGCGCGACGGCGTACCACTCACAGATGCAGACCGCGCCGGCTGGCTGGCCACACTCGGTGAGCAGCTTGCCCAGCGCGACGTGGCGGTGCTCACTTGCTCTGCGCTGAAAAAATCCTATCGCGATCAGTTACGCACGGCGGCCGCCGGCGTGCGCTTTGTATTTTTGCAAATTGATGAGCCGGCCGCGCAAGCGCGCGTAGCCGCGCGGCCAGGACATTTTTATCCGGCCAGTTTGGTCTCCAGCCAGTTTGCAACGCTGCAAGACCCAAGCGGCGAAGCGGGTGTGCTCCTGCTTGATGCCACGCTGTCCCCTCAACAGTTGGCGCAGGCCGCTGCTGATTGGTTGCGGCGCGAAGTGGCACAGCAAGGGGTCAGCCATGCGCACTGAATCCGCTGCATCGCCCAGCCTGCTGCGCCGCGCAGCAGAGGCTTTTTTGTTCATCACGCTCGCAGGCATGGTGGTGGCGGTGTTTGTGAATGTGGTGCTGCGCTACGGCTTTGGCACCGGCATTGTGTTTTACGAAGAGCTGTCGCGCCTGCTGTTTGTGTGGCTGGTGTGCGTGGGCGCGGTGCTGGCCACAGCGGATGATCAACATCTGGGCTTTGACATGCTCACCGCACGTTTGCGTGGTACGGCGCTTGTCGCGTGCACGTGGATCGCGCGCATTGCGATTGCGTTTGGGTTGCTGCTGGTAGTCAAAGGTTCGTGGGAGCAGGTCAAGGCCGGCATGCAGTCGTTTTCCACAGTGATGGGCTACCCGCTCGCGCTGGCGGCGGCGTCCACGCTCTTCATGGCGCTGGCGATGCTGGTGCTACTTGTGCTTGAGATCAAACGCAATCCGCGCGGAGCAAAACCGGCTGCGCATGCGGATGCAGGGGTCGATTGACATGATCGTCACCGCCATCTTCTTGAGTGTGTTGCTCGTGGCCATGAGCATCGGCATGCCGATCGCGCATGCACTCGTGCTCACTGGCGTAGTGCTGATGTGGCACTTGGATTTTTTCGATTCACAGTTGCTCGCGCAAAACCTGC
>JBOFGW010000179.1:0-16653 GCA_051649325.1 Burkholderiaceae bacterium
GTGGACGTAGCGCCTTCTGCCAAATCTGCAGCGTCAACCCACACAATAGTGCTGTGGTCTGTGCTGGTGGGCGGCGTGCTGGTGCTGCTTTTGATTGTGTGGGCGCTGATGCGGCAGCTTGCCCGGCCTGCGGCACCGGCGCAGAGTGAATCGAAGCAGAATTAATGCATTTTCGATAGAGGCTACGCAATATCCATGCGCTTTTCCAGCCACTTTTGTCTCAAAAAGCGCATGGATATTGCGTACCCTGCTTTTGGTTTAGCAATTTGAGGTGCTTCACGGCCGGCGCAGTTCACGCCACAATGCCGCCATGATTCCGCTCATTGATATCAGCAGCCTGCGCCGCGCGCCGTTTGATGCGGCCACCGCGCACGCGTGCATCGCGCAGCTTTCCACCGCTTGCCGCGACATTGGGTTTTTCTACGCGACTGGTCATGGCATTGATTCCGAACTGATGCGCGCCATATTTGCACAGTCCCAAGCGCTGTTTGCGCTTCCGGTCGAAGCTAAACAGCGTGTCTCGATCAAACACTCACCGCACAACCGCGGCTACGTGGGCCTGCGCGATGAGCAGCTTGATCCAACTAAACCCGCTGACGAAAAAGAAGCCTTCAACATCGGCCTCAATCTGGCGGCCGATCACCCAGACGTTGTCGCGGGCAAACCGTTTCGCGGTGCAAACCTCTGGCCGGAAGAAGCCGGCTCGTTGACTGGGTTTCGCGCCACCCTGCTGGCCTACTTCAACGCGTGCTGGGCGGTGGGCCGTGATTTGCACCGCGCCTTTGCGCATGATCTGGGTGCGCAGCAAGATTTTTTTGAAGACAAACTCGATGCGCCGCTGGCCACGCTGCGCCTGCTGCATTACCCCGCCACGCAATCCGGCGCGCAAGGGCTGGGCGCTGGTGAACATACTGATTACGGCAACGTCACGCTGCTGGCCACCGACGGCGTGGCCGGCCTGCAAGTGCGCCAGCGTGACGGCACGTGGCTGGATGCGCCGCATATCGAAGGTGCGCTGATCTGCAATATCGGCGACTGTTTAATGCGCTGGACCAACGATGTATATGTGTCCACACCGCACCGCGTGCTGCGGCCCGCGCAGGAGCGCTACTCGATCGCGTTTTTTCTCGACCCTAACCCTGATGCACAGGTTGAAGTGCTGCCCAGCTGCGTCAGCGCGCAGCGCCCGGCGCGCTACGCGCCCACTACGGGCGCGCTCTACATCAGTGAGCGCTTAGATGCGACTTACCAGCATCGCCAAACAAGTTAACTACTGGAAGAACCAGTTCGCGAATGGCCCCAGAATCGCTTTCCAAAAACTGTCTGGAATCCACAGCAGTGCGGCCGTCATCACCGTATAGCGGGTGAACTTGCCGGCTGCTTGCCACAGCATCACCGGCAGCCAGGGCAGCTTGATCCAGCCCGCCACGGCAGTGAGCGGGTCACCAATGCCCGGCAAAAAAGAAAAGAAGCAGGCTTTGGGGCCGAGCCGCTCGAACCACTGCAGCGCGCGCGGCGTGTGCTTGTCTTTGGCCACCATTTGGTGCGCGCCGTAGCCGAGCCAGTAATTGATCATGCCGCCGATGGTGTTGCCGATGGTCGCAACAACTACCGCCACCCAGAACATATGCGGATTGAGCTTGACATAGCCAAACACCACCGCCTCGGAGCCCAGCGGCACCAGCGTGGCCGACACAATCGCCCACAAAAACAGTGCGGTCAGCCCGGCCTGCGGGATTGCGGCTGCGTCCATGATCCACTGCAAGAATGATTGAACTGCTGCTTCCACTATTAACCTTTCGCTTCTGCCAGCAGCTCAAGCCGCGTGATTGAATCGCCAGCCCCTCTCCCTGCCAGGCAGAAGGTTAGAGTGAGGGTGCAACGTGCGACCATACATGGCAACCGAATCTTTACAATGCCACATTGTGACATTGCGGCGCAAACGCATTAAACAAGCCGCAGCAAGATAAAACCACACGATCGCGTGACAAAACGCGGGATAAAACAAGGCCAATCGCTTCATGGGACAAGACTACCTAAGGAAAATCCTCAATGCACGCGTGTACGACGTGGCGATTGAAAGTGCGCTCGAGCTCGCGCCGCAACTGTCCGCCCGCCTGAACAACCAAATTCTGCTCAAGCGCGAAGACCAGCAGCCGGTGTTCAGTTTCAAGCTGCGCGGCGCGTACAACAAGATGGCGCATCTCTCCAAAGATGCGCTCAAGCGCGGCGTAATTGCGGCATCCGCAGGCAATCATGCGCAGGGTGTGGCACTGGCCGCGCAAAAGCTTGGCTGCAAGGCCACGATTGTGATGCCGGTGACAACGCCCGGCGTGAAGATCGACGCAGTACGTGCGCGCGGCGCACAGGTGGTGCTGCACGGCGAAAGCTATTCCGATGCGTACCAGCACGCCCTCACGCTTGAGAAAAAACACAAACTCACCTTTGTGCACCCGTTTGATGACCCGGACGTGATTGCCGGCCAAGGCACCGTAGGCATGGAAATCTTGCGTCAGCATCAAGGGCCGCTGGATGCGGTGTTTGTCGCCATCGGCGGCGGCGGGCTGATCGCCGGCGTTGCGGCCTATATCAAGCAGCTGCGGCCAGAGGTGAAAATCATCGGCGTGCAAACAGAAGATTCAGACGCCATGGCGCAAAGTGTGGCCGCTGGCAAGCGCGTGCAGCTGCATGATGTGGGTTTATTCTCAGACGGCACCGCGGTCAAACTGGTGGGCAACGAAACCTATCGCTTGGCCAAGCAGTACGTAGACGAATTCATCCGTGTGGATACAGACGCCACCTGCGCCGCCATCAAAGACGTGTTTGCGGACACACGCAGCATTCTGGAACCCGCCGGCGCGCTCGCAATTGCGGGCGTGAAGCAGTATGTGGAAACGCACAAATGCAAAGGCAAAACCTTTGTCGCCATTGCCTGCGGCGCCAATATGAACTTTGACCGCCTACGTTTTGTGGCTGAACGTGCCGAGGTGGGCGAGGCGCGCGAAGCAGTATTCGCCGTCACGCTGCCAGAAGAGCGCGGCGCGTTCAAACGTTTTTGCGAATCCGTTGGCCCGCGCAACGTGACCGAGTTCAACTACCGCATCAGCGGCGCAAAAGCGGCGCACATTTTTGTAGGTGTGCAGATCAGCAAACGCGATGAAGCGCGCCTGCTGGCCGCATCGTTTAAAAAAGCCGGTTTTCCTACGCTTGATCTGACGGATGATGAGCTGGCCAAAAGCCACATCCGCCACATGGTGGGCGGCGTTTCTCCGCTGGCGGCCGACGAATTGCTGTACCGCTTCGAGTTCCCCGAGCGGCCCGGCGCGCTGATGCGCTTTTTGAGCGCGATGCACCCTGATTGGAACATCAGCCTGTTCCACTACCGCAACCACGGTGCAGACTACGGCCGCATTCTGGTCGGCCTGCAAGTGCCCGCGCACGAGAAAAAAGAGTTCAAAGCGTTTTTGAAGACGCTGGGCTACCGGCATTGGGATGAGACGGATAATCCGGTGTATCGCTTGTTCTTGCGTTGATGCAGCTTGTTCAAAAAGCGTTTGCGTATGTTGTACGGCGCAATCAGCTCTTGGTTTTCTCGCAACCACAGTTTCCATCTGCGGGCCTGCAAGTGCCGGCGGGAACGATTGAGCACGGCGAACCACCTGAACGCGCTGTACTGCGTGAGGTGCAGGAAGAAACCGGGCTCAGGGATGTCACGCTGCTTCGTCAGCTCGGCATTACGCAATTTGATGCGCGCGTCATTGGCAAAGAACAAATACATGAACGGTACTTCTTTTTGCTTAGCGCAAATGATGCAGCGCCTGAGCGCTGGACGCATTTTGAGCAGCATTCCGGTGATTCGCAGCCAATTGAGTTTGCTTTCTTCTGGATGCCCGTAAGCGATGCAAAACAAAGGCTCGCCGCAGATCATGGCGCCATGCTGCATCTGACCGATCAAGTGAAATAAACTGTGAATATGGCCGTCTCTCTGGAAAACAAACTCGTCGTCGCAGTCTCCTCGCGCGCACTGTTCGATTTTGAAGAAGAAAACCGCGTGTATGAAGCGCAGGGTGAAGAGGCGTATGTGGCTCTGCAGCGCGAGCGCGAGCTGATTCCGGCCAAGGAGGGCGTGGCGTTTCCACTCGTCAAAAAACTGCTGGCCTTCAATGCGGTAGACCCGCACCGGGTGGAAGTGGTGATTCTTTCGCGCAACGATCCGGTGAGTGGCCTGCGCATGTTTCATAGCGCCAAAACGGCGGGTCTGGCGATTGAGCGCGGCGTGTTCACGCGCGGGCGGCCGCCGTACAGTTATCTCAAATCGCTCAAGGCCAATCTCTTTTTGTCCGCCAAAGAAGAAGATGTACGCAATGCGCTCGCCGCGGGTTTTCCGGCGGCGCGCGTGTACCCGGATTCGCGCAAGCTCGCTGAAAGCCATCCTGATGAAATTCGCATCGCGTTTGACGGTGACGCGGTGCTCTTTAGCGACGAAGCGGAGCGTGTGTATCAAAGCGAAGGCTTGGTGGCCTTTCATGCGCATGAGCGCAGCCGCGCAACGCAGCCATTGCCGCCGGGGCCGTTTGCGCCGCTGCTGTCTGCGCTGCATCGTTTGCAGACACTCAGCGGCAACTCCGTGCCCACGCATATTCGCACCGCGCTTGTCACTGCGCGCAGCGCCCCCGCGCATGAGCGCGCGATTCGCACCCTGATGAGCTGGAACATTGCAGTGGATGAAGCCATGTTTCTGGGTGGGCTTGAGAAGCGCGATTTTCTGCGCGAGTTTGAGCCGGATTTTTTCTTTGATGATCAAACGCGGCATTGCGCACCGGCGGCGGAGGTGAGTCCGACAGGGCATGTGATCAGTGGCGTGGCGAATCAGTAGTAGAGCCCGGCAATGATTTTTGTGCTTGATTGGTCACGGGCTCTGGTTCCCTCCCGTCAAGGGGAGGGTTAGGGTGGGGATGGGTTTGACCGGCGATGTGAAGATCAAACCCCATCCCCCTCCCAACCTCCCCCTTGAAGGGGGAGGAGATCTGCGCAATTTTCGACATTAAGAATTTTGTGGATATGAATAACCCAAACGCTTCTCAACTGGGCAAACCCAGCGCGTACAAAGACCAGTACGACGCGAGCCTGCTGTTTCCCATCGCGCGCGCAGCGCAGCGAGCCGAAATCGGCCTCACGCAAACGCTGCCGTTTTTCGGCGCAGACATGTGGACCGCCTACGAGCTGAGCTGGCTGAACATGCGCGGCAAGCCGCAAGTGGCGATGGCGCAGTTTGTGATGCCCGCAGAATCGCCCAATATCATTGAAAGCAAATCGTTCAAGCTGTACCTCAACAGCTTTAGCGGTACCAAGCTGGCAGACGCTGAAGCGCTGCGCAGCCTGATGGTGCATGACTTGAGCGAGGCCGCGGGCGCATCTGTCGCAGTCAAACTCATCCTGCCAGATCAATTTGATGATCAACCAATTGCCGAGCTATCTGGCCTCTCGCTTGACCGGCTGGATATCGAGTGCGAAGTATTTGAACCGAATGCATCCTTGCTCAGCGCGCAGACGGATGAACTGCCCGTGGAAGAAACGCTCACCTCCAACCTGCTTAAGAGCAATTGCCCGGTGACCGGCCAGCCGGATTGGGGCAGCGTGCAGATCAGCTACACCGGCGCGCCGATCAATCAGGAAGGGCTGCTCAAGTACATCATCAGCTTTCGCAACCACAATGATTTTCACGAGCACTGCGTGGAGCGCATGTTTGTAGACATCATGGCGCGCTGCAAGCCCGACCGGCTCGCGGTGTATGCGCGCTACACGCGCCGCGGCGGGCTGGACATCAACCCGTTTCGCACCAGTTACCCGATTGCGCTGCCGCCCAATGTGCGCAATGCGCGGCAGTAAATGTGCTTTACGCAATATTCATGGGCATTTTCAGCCATTTTTGCTTGAAAACCCGCATGGATATTGCGTAATGCCCTTCTAAACCTGATGTCAGACATCGACGCGCTGCGCTGGCTGCTCACATCACCCCCGCTGCTGTCTGAACAGGCTGCGGCGCAATACGGCAGCAGCGCGCAGATCGCGCAGTTTTCTACAGGCGAGCTGCAGCACATCAACGCGTGGCTTGATGCGCTTGCAGCGCAGCCGCAGCCACTTGCTGATTGGCTCGCCGCCGCACGCGCCACCGTGCGTGGCCATCAGCCCGGCGTGCTGCGGCTTGGCCGCCTAGCCGAGCGCTTGCTAGAGTTTTATCTGCAGCACGGCCCCACGCACCAGCTGATCGCCGCAAATCTACCGCTGCGGTATGAAGCGCAGGCGCGGCAAGGCATTGACCACACCACGCGCGGCGAGATTGATTTTTTGCTGCACGATACGCAAGGCACGCCGCTGCATTGGGAACTGGCCGTGAAATATTTTCTCTGCCACGCGCAAGGCGGCACAGCAAACGCGCAAGATTTCATCGGCCCCGACGGCGCGGAAACGCTGCACACAAAACTCGAAAAGCTGTTCAAGCGCCAGCTCGCGCATGTGCCGCCGCTGCAAAGCCCCACAGGTTCGTGGCAACCGCAAGCCTTCACGCGCGGCTGGATGTTCTACCGCTATGCCCAACCCATTCCAAGCTGTAGCCTGCTTGATCCGCGGCACTGCAAAGGCCGGTGGCTGCTGTTTGATGAACTGGATGCGCTGCCGGATAGCCGCTATGTGCTGCTTGACCGGCAGCACTGGATGCCGCCGGTGCGCGGCGCGCAAGAGACGCAGTGCATGCGGGGCGACGCACTGAGCCAGCAATTACTTCATGCGTGGTCACAAGCGCGCGGGCCGCACATCAGTGCGTTGTTGATTGCGCAGGTTGATCAGCAAGGCGATGAAGAGGCGCGGTACTTTGTGTTGCCAGAAAAGGACGGCAGCTTATCCGCGAAAGCCGCGCTTGAGGAATGATGAGGTTGTCGTCCCGGCGCAGGCCGGGACCCAGTGTGTATTGGAGCGATGAGGTCTGCGAAGCGACTTGGATCCGGGCCTGCGCCGGGATGACAGCAGTCTCATCTATAGAAGCTCTACGAAATATTCATGCGCCTTTTCAAGCAAAAACGCCTGAGAACCCTCATAAATAAAGCGTCTTCTTAGCGTTTCTGCGAAGCTAAAAAGCGCATGAAACCTGCGCAGTCTATTCCGCGAATCTACTCATCAAACCGCGAAATCTGAATCGTCTGCGGCGCTTCGCACGGCTCTTCATCAAACGCAATATCGCCGCCTGCATCCGGCGCACCGCTGGCCTGCAAATGCTTGAAGCCGAACAAGTCTGCATCCATCAGATGTGAAGGCACAATCCGCGTGAGTGCGTTGAAGGTGTTTTCCACCCGGCCAGGATGCGATTTTTCCCATGCGCGCAGCATCAACGTCATTTCTTTGCGCTTTAAATTTTCCTGGCTGCCGCACAGGTTGCACGGGATGATGGGGAAGGCTTTGACCTCCGCGTAGCGAATCAGATCCGCCTCTTTCACATACGCCAGCGGGCGGATGACGATGTGTTTGCCGTCATCGCTTTGCAGCTTGGGCGGCATGGCCTTGAGCTTGCCGCCGTAAAACATATTGAGAAAAAACGTGGCGAGAATGTCATCACGATGATGCCCGAGCGCTACTTTGGTTGCGCCCAGCTCGCTCGCAACACGGTACAAAATCGCACGCCGCAAGCGGCTGCACAGGCTGCACATCGTCTTGCCTTCTGGAATGTTGCGCTTGACGATGCTGTAGGTGTCTTGCGTTTCGATATGAAACGGCACACCGAGCTTTTGCAAATACGCCGGCAAAATGTGATCGGGAAAGCCCGGCTGCTTCTGGTCCAAATTGACCGCGACAAGATCAAACCGAATCGGCGCGCGCTCGCGCAGCTTCATCAGCACATCCAGCATCGCATAGCTGTCTTTGCCGCCGGAAAGGCACACCATCACTTTGTCGCCTTCTTCAATCATGTTGAAGTCGACAATCGCTTGGCCAGTCAGACGCACCAGGCGTTTTTCGAGGTTGTTGTTTTCAAACGCGATTTTCTCTACGCGCTTGGCGTCGATTACGGCTTGTTCATGCAGCGGTGCGTTCATGGCCCTCACCCTAACCCTCTCCCACTCGCTGATGCGGCGGGAGAGGGGACTGGTCAACTCTTGATATGAAACACTTCGACCCCCACCGCATCACAGTCGGGGTAGACATCGGGTTTTTCGGTGCTCACGCGTACGGCGCGCACTTTGGGGTGGGCGAGCATGAGCTTGGCAATATCGTCCACCAACGTTTCTTGCAAATTGATGTGGCCTTGCTTGATGCGTCCCATCACGTTTTGGCGGATGAAATCGTAGTCCAGCACGTCGGTAATTTTGTCGTGCGCGGGCTGAGAATCTGCCAGCCGCACAAACAAATCCACGTTGATCACCATGCGCTGCGCGCCGGCTTTTTCAAAGTCATGGATGCCGATGTTGGCGGGCACGACAAAATTGCGCAGGTAGAGTCTGCGGCAATCGGCCAGCGTTGGATTGGAAAGTAGCGTGTGCATGCAGTCCTTGAAAACTTAAGCCCCGTTGCGGCCATCCGCACCGGTGAGAAACATCACATCGCGTTGCAACGGCACCAAATGCTGGCCGCCGTCCACCACAATGGTCGTGCCGGTGATCGCCGGTGACTCAGCCACAAACAGGCAAGTGCGCGCCACATCGTCCGGCGTGCTGCTTCTACCCAGCGGCGTGGCGGCATGCGCTTTTTCAAACCCGGTCGCGGTCTGGTCGCCGGACGTAAGCGTGATGCCTGGCGCCACGCCCACCACGCGCACACTAGGTGCGAGCGCCTGCGCCAGCATGACAGTGGCGGTGTGCAGCGCGGCTTTGGACAGCGTGTAGCTCAAAAAATCCGGGTTCAGATTGAACAGCTTTTGGTCCAGCAGATTGATCACCACGCCATGCGCGTCTTTGGGCAGCAGGCGGTGCAGCTCGCGCGCCAGCACAATCGGCGCGGCCAGATTGGGCCGCATGTGGGCCATGAGCTTGTCGTAAGAAAAATCGCGCGCTACGTCCAGCTCAAAGCGCGATGCGTTGTTGATCACCGCATCCAGCCGGCCAAACGCGGCGAGCGATTCTGAAATCAAGCGCGTGGTTTGCGCCTCTACCGCCAAATCAGCCTGCAGCGCAATGGCTTGCACGCCCAGCGCCTGCAACTGCTTGACGGTATCCAGCGCCGCATCGCGCGAGCTGCCGTAATGCACAGCCACATTCCAGCCCTGCTTGGCAAACGCCAGGGCAATGGTTTGGCCGATGCGCTTGGCGCCGCCGGTGACAAGAACGCTTTTCTGGCTCATCGCCGTATTTTACGGCCCTGTAGGCTACAGTGCCGGCATGAAATTGTTAGAGTTGATTCACAAGGAGATTGTGCAGAGCGGTGGCTTTCTGCCGTTTGACCGCTACATGCAGCTCGCGCTGTACGCACCCGGCTTGGGTTACTACAGCAGCGGTGTGCCAATGGCTGGCAGCAGCGGTGACTTCACCACCGCGCCGGAGATGACGCCGCTGTTTGGCCGCACGATTGCACGGCAACTTGCGCAACTGTTTGAAGCCGGCGCTGCGCCGACGATATTGGAGTTTGGCGCAGGCACCGGCAAGCTCGCGCGTGATGTGCTGGAAGGGCTTGCAGAGCTTGGCTTTGCTGATGTGCGCTATCAAATCTTGGATGTGTCTGGCAGTTTGCGCAGTGTTCAGCAGCAAGCCTTGCAAGCATTTGGTACGCGCGTGCAATGGCTGGATGCGTTGCCCGCGCAGTTTGAAGGCGTGATGCTGGGCAATGAAGTGCTGGATGCGATGCCCTGCAGCGTGTTTGCGCTGCGTGACGGCAAAGTGTTTGAGCGTGGCGTTACCTTTGCCGGCGAACAACTGCAGTGGAGCGAACGCGAGGCAAGTGCAGAACTAAAGCACGCAATATCCATGCGGGTTTTGGAGCAAAAATGGCCGGAAATGCCCGTGGATATTGCGTATACGCCTTCTGGATATGTTTCAGAAATTAATCTGCAGGCAGAAGCCTTCATGCGCACACTCGCCAGCACGCTCACGCGCGGCGCGGTGCTGATGATCGACTACGGCTTTCCGCGCCGCGAGTACTACCACCCGCAGCGCGACCGCGGCACGCTGATGTGCCACGCGCAGCAGCGTGTGCACGACGATCCGCTGCACGCTCCGGGGCACGAGGACATCACCGCGCACGTGGACTTTACCGCCGTGCGCGATGCAGCGCTTGAAGGTGGGCTGCAACTCGCGGGCTACACCGGCCAGGCGCGGTTTTTGATCAACTGCGGCCTGCTCGATTTGGCCGCGCAACTGCCGCAGCACGATGCGCTCGCGTATGCTAAAGCGGTCGCGCCGCTGCAAAAACTTTTGAGTGAAGCCGAGATGGGTGAGCTGTTTAAAGTGATCGGCTTTGCGAGAGGGATTGATCTTGATTGGGTCGGCTTTGCGCGCGGCGACCGCAGTGGGGGGTTGTAGTGTTGAAATGGTTGCTGGCGATTTTCATCTTCTTGGTCGTCATCGGCACGGCAGGCAATTGGCTGACCAAAATCGGTATTGGTCGGCTGCCGGGTGACTTTCGCTTTCCGCTGTTCGGCAAACAGATCTTTTTGCCGTTTACTTCGACGATTGTGTTGTCATTGCTGGTGCTAGGGATTCAAAAACTGCTTTGAGGTGTTTGCTCATCAAACGCGCGGTTAATCGCCTCAATCCTCGCCTGATGCACCGCATTTTTAATCTGCTGCGGCTTGCCTTCATACAGCGCTGCTACTGCGCCCGCATCCACACCGCGTGCAGCCTGCGCCGCTGCTTCTAGCCGCTGCGCCTGCGGATAAGGCTTGTCTTGCAACCCCAGCCGGCCGCGCGCATCCGCTTCGCAGGCTTGCAGAATTTCCGTGAAGCGCTCGGGCTTGCGGATTGCATCGCAGCGCTCAACTAGCCGCGTGAGCGCGGTTGCATCAAGCTCCATGCTGCGGTGAATATTGCCATGCTCTGCCGCCACCACCAGCGCGAGTTCTTTGCACTCGGTGGGCACGCGCAAGCGTTCGCAGACGTGATGGATCAACTCCACACTGCGCGCTTCATGGCCAATGTGTTTGGGCAAAATATCCGCAGGCGTGGTGCCTTTGCCCAGGTCATGCGTGAGGCAGGCAAAACGCGCCGCGAGTGAAAGCTGCAGTTGCGCAGCCATGTCGATCACCATCATGTTGTGGATACCGGTGTCGATTTCGGGATGGTATTCGGCCCGCTGCGGCACGCCCCACAGCGCATCCACTTCCGGCAGCAGTTTGGTGAGTGCGCCGCATTCGCGCAGCACATCAAACATGCGCGAAGGTTTAGCCGCCATCAAGCCGCGCGCCAGCTCTTGCCACACACGTTCAGGCACCAGCGCATCCACTTCGCCGGCCGCGACCATGTCGCTTGCGAGCGCCATGGTTTCATCGGCCACTTCAAAATCGGTAAAGCGCGCCATAAAGCGCGCCAGGCGCAGAATGCGCACGGGGTCTTCAACAAACGCGGGGCCAACATGGCGAAATACTTTGGCATGCAAATCTGCCTGGCCGCCAAAGGGATCAATCAGCGTGCCGTCGGCTGATTTGGCGATGGCGTTGACGGTAAAGTCGCGCCGCACAAGGTCTTGCTCAAGCGTCACGCCAGGGTCTGCGTGAAACACAAAGCCGTGATAGCCCGCCGCCGTCTTGCGCTCGGTGCGCGCCAGCGCGTATTCCTCTTTGGTCTTGGGATGCAAAAAGACCGGAAAGTCTTTGCCCACCGGCAGATAGCCCGCGTCAATCAACTGCTGCGGCGTTGCCCCGACCACAACCCAGTCACGGTCTTGCACCGGCAGGCCCAGCAGTTCATCGCGGACACCGCCGCCGACAGCGTAGATTTGCATGGCCGGATTATGGCAGCGTTTGGGGCTAGATTGAGATTCCTCGCTGTGCTCGGAATGACAGCACGGGAGAGCCCAACGAGAATGTCATTCCGAGCGCAGCGAGGAATCTACTGCCACTTCAAAGACAAATCTTCCCAACTCGGATTAATTGATTCAATCAAGGCCACTTTCTTTTCCCGCCGCCAGCCCTTGATTTCTTTTTCTCGCGCAATTGCATCAACCGCTGAAGTGCATTCCTCAAAATAAACTAGGTAAATGCAGTTGTACTTACGCGTAAATCCTTCAATGACTTTGTTCTTATGCTGCCAGACCCGTTGTTCCAGCTGACTCGTCACACCGGCGTAAATCACGCGCGACTTGCTTGCCATGATGTAGATGTGAAACAGGCGGCTCATCGCACGAGATTCCTCGCTGTGCTCGGAATGACAGTGCCGGGGTCAACGCTGCTTGCGATACGGTTCCTCGAAATCCAGGTAAATCTTCTCCGCCAGCGCATCCGCAATCCACGCCGCCACGCCCGGCAGCGCGACCACGCGGTCCATGTACTGCGTGATCTGCGCGGGCACGGGCACGCCGTAGGTGCGCAGGCGCATGACCACGGGTGCAAAGTATGCGTCTGCCACGCTGAACTGGCCAAACAGCAGCGGGCCGCCGCTGGCGTTCAGCAGCGCGCTCCACATGGAGACGATGCGGTCAACATCGGCCTGCACTTCAGGTTTTTCCGCCAGAATCTTTCTGCCGATCTCGGGCAGCGACGCTTCGATATTCATGGGAAAGTTGCCGCGCAGCGCGGAAAAGCCGGAATGCATCTCTGCGCACACGCTACGTGCGCGGGCGCGCATTGTTTTGTCTGCGGGCCACAGCTGCTTCTCGGGGAAGCTCTCGGCCACGTACTCGGCAATCGCAAGCGTGTCCCACACCGTCAGGTCACCATCGATCAGCACCGGCACTTTGCCTACCGGGGAAATTTTGAGGATGGCCTGCTTAAAGCGGTGTTCGTGCGAGAAACCATCAAACAAAATCTTCTCTTCGGTAAACGCAATGCCGGCCTGCTTAAGCAGCACCCACGGCCGCATCGACCACGAAGAATAGTTTTTGTTGCCAATGACGAGCTTGAGCATGCTATGCCTCCAATTGAGCTGAGCAGATTAACAGCGCGGCGCTTGACTACGCATGCAAACGGCGCAGCACACCAATGCATTTTGCAGCATTGGGAGTGCGTTTGGTTTGCATAAAATCGACATCCACGCAATATCCATACGCTTTTCCAGCCAATATTGGCTCAAAATCCGCATGGATATTGCGTAAAGGCTATTGGAAACGCATGGCGCGCAAGCAGCTATACGCGCTTGCGCTACCGAGTTGCGCGCCGCGCGGCTTCGATGGCGGCGATGCCCGATGACCGACTTCTTTTACGCCGCAGCTTTGACTGCGGCCTCGATTTCTGCGATGTTGATCTTCTTCTGTTTCATCATGGCCGCCATCGCGGCGGCAGACACTTTCTTGTCGCTACTGGTCGTCAACTCCGTCAGCCGCTTTGGATAAACCTGCCACGACACGCCGTAGCGATCCTTCAGCCATCCGCAGACGCTTTCTTCGCCACCATGTGTGGTCAGCGCCGCCCATAACCTATCCGTCTCCGCCTGGGTGCCGGTTGCGACCGAAATGGACACCGCCTCTGTCAGCGTGAACATCGGCCCGGCATCGAGTATCTGGTACGGAACACCGCCCAGCGTGAAGTCGATGACCGAGAACGTGCCATAGCCGTTATCGCCAGAAAAGCTCTTTTCAACCCGGCTTTCCGGGATCAGCGAGCAGTAAAACTCTGCAGCCTCACCGCCTCGCCCATCACGGAACCAAAGGCAGGTGCAGATAGAACTTGTCATGATCAGTTTCCTTTCGTGAATGGGTAGATTGCGCTACGAATTTGTATTCACTTCTCAATGGCTAGCCGGGAATATTCGGCTCTACCAACCGCGCTAAATGCCGCAGCGACTCTTGCCAGCCGAGAGTGCATGCTTCGGTGGGAATCACATCAGGGATGCCGCTTTGCGTGATGTGAATTTCCACGCCTACGCTCACCGGTTTGATCAGCACGCGCGTAGTCATCTCACCAGGTAGGTTGGGGTCGTCAAAACTTGCGGTGTAGGCGATGCATTCGTTCTCCCGCACTTCCACATATTTGCCGCCGAAGTGGATTTCAGTGCCGGTGGTGAAGTTGGTGAAATACCCGCGCCACGCGCCGCCCGGCTTCACATCCAACTGCGAAATGCGGCCGGTGAAACCATTGGGCGGCAGCCAGCGCGCAAACGCATCGGGCTGCGTGAATGCGCGCCAAATTTTCTCGGGCGTGCTGGTGAGTACTCGGTGAAATTGCACTGTGCCGCTCATGGTTTGCTCCTGAATGAATCGCGCGCTGCACTTTGACAAAACGCGGTGTTGAGAAAATCAACCCTTGAAATCACCATCAACACCGACCATCCAGTTCACGCCGAATTTGTCGTCGCACATGCCAAAGCAAGGGGACCAAAATGTTTTGGAGAGTGGCATGACGACATTGCCGCCCGCAGACAGCGCATCAAACATGCGCTTGGCCTGCGCTTCGTCGTCCGCCGTGATGGACAGTGTCACGCCGGAGTAGCCCATCGGCTCAGTGCTCCTGCCGTCAGAGGCCATGACGAGCGTGTCGCCCACCATCATGCCGCTATGCATGATCTTCTCGCCCCAGTTCGGTGGCAGCGGAATGCCCGGTGGTTCAGGGCTTTCCTTGTAGCGCATCACCATCACAGGCTTGGCGCTGACAGCGGCTTTGTAAAACTCTAGTGCCTCTTCGCAGCGGCCGTTGAACATTAGGTAGGGTTCGACTCTCATGCTTGCTCCTTTTCGGCTTTGGAGTTGGGGCGACCCGGATTGAGTTGCCCTTGCACATAGCGGCGTAGGTGTGTGATGCACTGCGCCGCAATTTGCGGATTGTCCTGCGCCTTGGCCAAGATAAATGCGCCTTGGATCGCAGCTTGGGTGTACAGCGCCATGCTTTCCGCGTCCCAGTCGGCCTGCGGCGCGTACAGCGCCTTTGCCTGTGCGATGGTGGGCACGAGCGTGCGCGCGTGGCTCTCAATGCCTTCGCGGCAGGCGATGCGGATGGCGGGGTGGCTGTCGTAAGTTTCTTGCACCAGGGTGCCGAGCAAGCACGTCACATCGGCCAAATCACCTTCCACGATCTGGGCGCGAAAGTCGATGTAGGCCAAGATTCGGTCGCGCGGGTCTTGCACGGCCTGGTAGGGCGCGCTCGCAAACAAGGCGCCTGTTACTTCAGTCCAGTGCTGCGTGGCGGCGATGGCCAGCTCTTCTTTGCTTTTGAAATGATGAAAGAAGCTGCCTTTGCCCACGCCGCTGGCGGCGCAGATGTCGTCCACCGTGGTGGCGCTGTAGCCTTTGGCGCGGATGACGTGGAGCGCGGCGTCCAGCAGCTTGGTACGGGTGGGATGGGCGGTGTCAGGCATGGAGAAAATCAGTTCTTAGGGAGTTCATTGTGAAAAACCAACCAGTTGGTATGTAGCATACCGACTGGTTGGTAGAAATCAAGGTGATTTTTATGGCTGGGAGAAAAACAGGGGTTAAGCGATGATTATTTAAAGCAGATTACGCAATATCCATGCGGGTTTTCAGCCATTTTTGCCTGAAAACCCGCATGGATATTGCGTACAAGCATTGCAAATGCTGTCATGCAGAGCAGAGCGAAGAATCTAGCGCGTCGTGAGACAAGATTCCTCGCTTTACTCGGAATGACAAAGCCTGTGGGGCGACAGGCCCGCTGCTTTTAGAAACGCATGGCGCGCAGGCAGTTAACCGCTCTTGTTCACCCGCGTTGTGCGCCGCGCGTCAAAGCGCGTGCGTGGGTGCTGGCCACGCAGGTACTGCATCGCTACCGGCTCCATCGCGGTGAGGGTGATGCCAAGCTCAGGCGCAAGATCTCGCGTGGCAACGTTGTCTGCCTTGAGTGAATCGACGTTGTCGCGGCTCATTAGCGGCTGCCCCGGCAGCAGCTCGAAAAACGCCGCCTGCACCTTGCCGATGCCAAGGGGCAGCGGCAGCACCGGCCGCGTCTTGCCGATGGCGGCGAGGCTGGCAAACTGCACCAGCTCTTTGAGCGTGTAAGCGTGCGGCCCGGCCAGCTCGTAGGTGTTGCCGATGGTCGCGTCGTTTGCAAGCGTGTTCACAAAAGCCTGCGCGACATCGACCACATAAATGGGCTGAAGCTTGGTGCTGGCGCCTGCGAGCGGAAACAGCGTTAAGAACCTGGCCATGCTAGCAAAGGTGTTGAGAAACTTGTCTTCCGGCCCAAACACCACCGACGGCTGGAAGATCGTGAACGCTAGACCGCTTTGGCGCACCAATGCCTCGCCCGCGGCTTTGGAGCGCGCGTACATCGACGGCCCGTCCGCGCTCGCACCCAGCGCGCTCATGTGCAGCAGGCGCGGCACTTTGGCGGCCTGCATGGCGGCGATGATTTTGCGGGGCAGCTCTACATGCGCCTTGGCAAAGTCCGGCCCATACGGCGCGCCGCGTTTGCTGTGCAATACGCCCACCAGGTTGATCACGGCGTCTTGGCCGGCCAAGAGATTTGCCAGTGCTGCGGGTTCATGCACGTTGGCTTCAATCACATCAATCGTGGGATGGGTGATCAGATGCCCCGCGCGTTCGCGCCGCCGCGTCGGCACGGTGACGTAGTACCCG
>JBOFGW010000180.1:0-2927 GCA_051649325.1 Burkholderiaceae bacterium
GTAAACGTCAACTAACGTACTCTGCTCGCCAGACCTTGCGTGCGTGCTCCGCAGCAGTACGCTGGCATTCTCAGACCCAAGCCCTGCCCACGCCGCCATGACTGAACTGACCGCCGACTACAAAGCCCTGGCCAACTACCGGCCCAAGCACAAGGTGCGTTTTGTCACCGCCGCCAGCCTGTTTGACGGGCACGATGCCAGTATCAACATCATGCGCCGCATTCTCATGAGCATGGGCGCAGAAGTGATTCACCTGGGCCACAACCGCAGTGTGGACGAGGTAGTGACCGCGGCGCTGCAAGAAGACGTGCAGGGGATTGCAGTGAGCAGCTACCAAGGCGGCCATGTGGAGTATTTCAAGTACATGGTGGAACTGCTTGGGCAGCGCGGCGGCAAGAACATTGCCGTGTTTGGCGGCGGCGGCGGCGTGATTGTGCCGGCGGAAATTGCAGACCTGGCCAGCGCTGGCGTGCGAATCTTCAGCCCTGAAGACGGCCAAAAAATGGGCCTTGCCGGCATGATTGGCGAGATGGTGATGCGCTGCGACGTTGACCTCACCGCGCACGCACCCAAAGCGCTGGGCGCGCTCAAGGGCCACAATGAACTCGCCTGGCGCGCGCTGGCCCAGCTCATCACGGCCCTGGAAAATCAGCAGTGCGATGCGGCGCTCAAAGCTGCTTTACACAAAACCGCAGACACCGCCAAGATTCCAGTGCTGGGCATTACCGGCACGGGCGGCGCAGGTAAATCTTCTTTGACGGATGAACTGATCCGCCGCTTGCGGCTGGATCAAGCTGATGCGCTGCGCGTGGCGGTGATTAGCATTGATCCATCGCGCCGCAAGAGTGGCGGCGCCTTGCTGGGCGACCGGATTCGCATGAATGCCATCAATCCGTGGCAGGCCGGGTCGCGCGTGTATATGCGCAGCCTTGCTACGCGCGAAGCCGGCAGTGAAATTTCGCAAGCGCTGCCGGATGTGATTGCCGCCTGCAAATGCGCGGGGTTTGATTTGATCGTGGTGGAAACATCCGGCATCGGCCAGGGCGACGCCGCGATTGTGCCGCACGTGGATTGCTCGCTGTATGTGATGACACCGGAATTCGGTGCCGCCAGCCAGCTAGAAAAAATCGACATGCTTGATTTTGCAGACTTTGTTTCCATCAACAAGTTTGACCGCAAAGGCGCAGCCGACGCACTGCGCGATGTAGCCAAACAAGTACAGCGTAATAAAGAAGCGTGGAACACGCCGACTGAGCAAATGCCCGTGTTCGGCACCATGGCCGCGCGCTTCAATGATGATGGCGTGACCGCGCTGTATCAAGCCTTGCTGCCCAAGCTGCACAGCCTCGGCTTGAAAGCCGGCGATGGCCGCCTGCCCAAAGCGGCCGTGCGCCACAGCAGCAATCAAACGCCGGTGGTGCCATCGGCGCGCGTGCGCTATTTGGCAGAGATTTCAGAGACGGTGCGCGGCTATAAAAAGCGTGCGCATGAACAGGCCAAACTTGCGCGTGAGCGGCAGCAGATTGTGGAAACTAAGCGCATGCTGGCCGAGCGTGCGTACAGTGTGCATGGCGATATGAACAAGGTCGCAAGCGAGATCATCGACATCCTGGTTGTCGAAAAAGACGCCAAACTTGATGCGTCCGCCAAAAAACTCCTCGCCATGTGGCCGCAAATGCAAGCGGCCTACTCTGGCGACGAATACGTCGTCAAAATCCGCGACAAAGAAATCCGCACCGCACTCACCGTCACATCACTCTCCGGCACCAAGATCAAAAAAGTCGTGCTGCCTAAGTATGAAGACCATGGCGAGCTGCTCAAGTGGCTGATGCTGGAGAACGTGCCCGGCAGCTACCCCTACACCGCCGGCGTGTTTGCCTTCAAGCGTGAAGGTGAAGACCCCACGCGCATGTTCGCGGGCGAGGGCGATCCGTTTCGCACCAACAAGCGCTTCAAGATGGTCAGTGCCGGCATGCCGGCCAAGCGTCTATCTACCGCGTTTGACAGCGTGACGCTCTACGGCGCAGACCCCGCGCCGCGGCCGGATATTTACGGCAAGGTGGGCAACAGCGGCGTTTCCATCGCCACGCTGGACGACATGAAGGTGCTGTACAGCGGCTTTGATCTCACTAGCCCCAGCACGTCAGTGAGCATGACCATCAACGGCCCCGCGCCCACGATTTTGGCCATGTTCATGAACACCGCGATCGATCAGAATCTGGACAAGTTCCGCGCTGACAATAAGCGCGAACCCACGGACGATGAAGCCGCCAAAATCCGCGCGTGGATGCTCGCCAACGTGCGCGGCACCGTGCAGGCCGATATTCTCAAAGAAGACCAGGGCCAGAACACCTGCATATTTTCCACCGAGTTTTCGCTCAAGGTGATGGGCGATATCGCGCAGTACTTTGTGCATCACGACGTGCGCAACTTCTACAGCGTGAGCATCAGTGGTTATCACATTGCAGAGGCCGGCGCCAACCCGATCAGCCAGCTTGCGTTTACGCTATCCAACGGCTTCACGTTTTTAGAAGCGTATCTCGCGCGCGGCATGCATATTGATGATTTTGCGCCGAACCTGAGCTTCTTTTTCAGCAACTGCATGGACCCGGAATACACCGTGCTGGGCCGCGTGGCGCGCCGCATCTGGGCCGTGGCGATGAAAGAGAAGTACGGCGCCAATGAGCGCAGCCAAAAACTCAAATACCACTGCCAAACCAGCGGCCGCAGCTTGCACGCGCAAGAGATTGCCTTTAACGACATCCGCACCACGCTGCAGGCGCTGATTGCCACCTACGACAACGCCAACAGCCTGCACACCAACGCGTACGACGAAGCCATCACCACACCTACCGAAGAGTCTGTTCGCCGCGCAATGGCGATCCAGCTCATCATCAACCGCGAGTGGGGCTTGGCCAAGAACGAAA
>JBOFGW010000181.1:0-11411 GCA_051649325.1 Burkholderiaceae bacterium
AAGTGTGGGCTCCCCTCCCAACCTCCCCTCCGAGAGGGGAGGAGCCAAACAGCTTTTTCCACGCATAAATCATGGTGAACAGAAAGCGTGTACGCAATATCCATGCGCTTTTTCAGCCATTTTTGCTTGAAAATGCGCATGGATATTGCGTACATGCTTTCTGTTCACAATGATTTGTGCGCGGAAATGCTGTTTGATAGCTCCGCTCTCGCAGGGGAGCCCACACTTGCCCCAAGAGGGGAGTGCGTAGCACTACCCTCGCGGATGATGCAGCGCGTGAATCTGCTTGAGCCGCTCACGCGCCACGTGGGTGTAAATCTGTGTGGTCGTAATGTCTGCATGGCCCAGCAGCAGTTGCACCACGCGCAGATCTGCGCCGTGGTTGAGCAAGTGCGTCGCAAAGGCGTGACGCAGCGTGTGCGGTGACAGCGGCACACGAATGTCTGCCGCCTGCGCGTATTTTTTGATCAACGTCCAGAACATTTGCCGCGTCATGCCAGCGCCGCGCGCGGTGACAAACAGCGCGTCGGCCATTTGCCCGCTCAGAATCTGCGGCCGCGCATCGCGCATGTAGCGGGCGAGCCAATCCCGCGCGGTTTCACCAAAGGGCACCAGCCGCTCTTTGGCGCCCTTACCGGTCACGCGCAGCACGCCTTCGTTCATGCCCACCTGCACCACCGTGATCATCACCAGCTCGCTCACGCGCAGGCCGCTGGCATAGATGAGCTCGAGCATGGTGCGGTCGCGCAGGCCGAGCGGCGACTCCACATTGGGCGCGGCAAGCAGCGACTCCACCTGCGCTTCCGATAGCACCTTGGGTAAACGCGGCGTTCGCTTGGCCATGTCAATGCGCACGGTCGGGTCTTGCTGAATATGGCCTTGACGTTTGGCCCAGGCGAAAAATCTACGCAGGCTGGCAAGCCGGCGATTGCTGCTGGAGGACGTTTTCGCTTTTGCATCGTGCATGCGCGCAGCAAAGTAGTCGTGCAAATCGCCCTCGACTGCAGCCTTCAACCCCTTAGCACGCCGCGCCAAGAACTGCGCCAGCGCAGCCACATCTGTGCGATAAGCCGAGAGCGTATTTTTTGACAGCCCGTCTTCTAGCCACAGCGCGTCAATAAACGCGTCGATCAACGCGGCGCTGTCTGCATCAGGTTTGGGATTTGTCATACCCCGCAAGTGTAGACAGGCGTAGCATTTGAAGACTATTTCACACACTGGTTCTTATGCGCCATACAGAACGACACCGGGCCGACCGCATTGGCTGGCTGCGCGCCGCCGTGATGGGTGCGAACGACGGCATTGTGTCTACTGCAAGCTTGATGCTTGGGGTTGCAGCTGCGGGCGCGCAACCCTCGGCGATTTTGGTTGCTGGTGTGGCAGGCTTGGTAGCGGGCGCGATGTCGATGGCGGCGGGGGAGTACGTATCAGTCAGCTCGCAGTCCGACACGGAAACCGCTGATCTCGCCCGAGAGCGGCATGAGCTGGCCACGCAAGATGCCAGCGAACGGCGCGAGCTGGCGGCGATCTACGAAACGCGCGGGCTTGAACCTGCACTGGCGAGCAAGGTGGCAGACCGTTTGATGGCGCACGATGCACTGGCTGCGCACGCACGCGAGGAGCTGGGCATTTCTGATCTGCAGCGCGCCCGCCCGGTGCAGGCGGCGCTCGCCTCCGCCGCCGCGTTTGCGATGGGTGCGGCTTTGCCGGTGGTGGTAACCGCGCTTGCGCCACCTACGCAGCTGTCGCTATGGGTTGTATCGACCTGCCTGATGCTGCTTGCCGCGCTTGGCGCTTTGGCGGCACGCGTGGGCGGCGCAAGTGGGCTCAAAGGTGCAGGACGGGTTGCTTTCTGGGGCGCCGCCGCGATGGCGCTGACGTATGCGGTGGGTAAATTGTTCGATACAGCGGTGTAACAGCTTTTTCCCGTATGGGTTCTAGCTGCGCCAATTATCCGCATCTACTGGTTTTCCCTAGGGTTACGCGCTAGTATCTGCGCCAGAGCAGTATTCGGTAAGGGCAATGCATGTCAGCACACAGCAAATTCTCTACCGTCTTCATTTACACATGGGCTGTAGCAGCGTTGTGCGCGCCTAATCTGCCGGCCCAAGCACAAGACCCCCGCTGCGTAGTGCCGCCATTTTCCGGCGCGTCGCAGCCCACCGGCGCCGTGGCGCAAATGCGTGTGATCAATGACGGCAAGGCATGCGGCGTGAGCCATTTTGGTGTGCCGTCGGAAAAGCGTAATCCGGCAGAAGCCGCCAAGGTGCTACACCCGGCCGCGCACGGCAAGGTGCAGTTTGTGCCGCCGCGCGTGCTCTACACGCCGGAACCTGGTTTTGTCGGTGAGGATGAGTTTGCCTACGAAGCGCGGGCCAAAAACAATCAAGACCAGCCGGTGGTGCTGAAGGTCAAGATGAAGGTGATTGTGCTGCCGGCGGTCTAAGAAGCGCGAATCATTTGATCAATAAAAAAGCCGGTGACTTGCACCGGCTTTTTTGTCCGTGCAGCGTATTACTGATCGAGCTTGATGCCTTGGCGTTTGGCCAGGTTTTTCATCTTATTCAGCTCGGTCGAAATCTCTGCGGCGAACTGCTCCGGCGTGTTGCCGATGGGTTCTGCACCTGCCTCACGCAAGCGCTTGGCGATATCCGGATTGAATACGGCTTTGTTTGCCGCGGCTTGAATCTTGGCAACGATGTCCTTGGGTGTGCCTGCGGGCGCGATCAAGCCATACCAGGCTGGATCGTTCATTTCCTTCATGCCCAGCTCTGCGTAAGTCGGAATATTGGGCATCGACTCAATGCGCTTGGGCCACGCCACCGCGAGCGCGCGCAGCTTGCCTGCCTGGATGTGCGGGATCGAAGATGGCAAATTGTCCAGCATGATTTCAACTTGGCCCGCCAGCGTGTCATTGAGCGCCGGGCCTGAGCCGCGATAAGGAATATGCAAAATGAAGGTGCCGGTGGATACCTTGAACTGCTCGCCCATCATGTGCGCAATGCCGCACGTGCCGCTGGTGGCGTAAGAATATTTGCCGGGGTTTTTCTTAAGCAGGCTGACAAACTCCTGCATCGTATTGGCTTGCACTTTGGGGTGCACCACGATCACGTTGGCGGTGTGCGCGAGGTTGCTGATCGGCACAAAGTCTTTGATGGGATCGTAAGACAGCTTGGGATTGCAGGCGGGGTTCACCGCCATGGTGGACACGGTTGCCATACCGAGCGTGTAGCCGTCAGGTGCTGCTTTGGCCACTTCTGCAGCGCCGATGGAGCCGCCGCCACCGCCGCGATTTTCAACCACTACGGTGGTGCCAAGCGCCTTACCCAGCTCGGCAGACACGAGCCGCCCGACAATGTCTGTTGTGCCGCCCGGCGGAAAAGGAATCACCAGCTTGATGGGTTTATTGCCCGGCCAGGCCGATTGCGCAGCCGCTGCGACTGAAAATGTCAGACCAAATAGTGCAGAAGCGAAAGTAAGTGCAAGCTTGCGCGATGATGTCATGCCGTGCGTCTCCGGAAAGCGTTAGATTGATGCCGATTGTTCAACTTGCCATCATGCCGGGCAATGACGGCTTTCCGAATCAGGGGAAACCGTGATGCGCCAGCAGCAAATAGTCAGGACAAATCAGGACATTCTGGGTGGCTGAGCATCGCCAGGCAGCTTCAGGCCCTTGGGCAGCGGAAAGGTGACGTGCTCTTCAATGCCTTCCAGCGTGCGCACGTTCTTCGCGCCATGCACCTTAAGCGTTGCCATTACCTCTTGCACGAGCACATCAGGCGCAGATGCACCGGCAGTCACGCCAAAGCGCTTTGCGCCGGCAAGCCATTCGGGTTTGATCTCGGCAGCGCTGTCCACCATGTACGCGCGCGTACCCATTTTTTCAGCGACTTCGCGCAGGCGGTTGCTGTTGGAGCTGGTGGGGCTGCCCACCACAATCACCACGTCCACCTTGGGCGCCATGAACTTGACGGCGTCCTGGCGGTTTTGGGTGGCGTAGCAAATGTCGTCTTTCTTGGGGTGGCGGATGTTGGGAAAGCGTGCTCTTAATGCCGCAACCACATCAGCCGTTTCGTCCACAGACAAGGTGGTTTGAGAAACGTAAGCCAGCTTGTCGGGGTTGGCCACGCGCACGCTGGCAACGTCTTGCGGCGTCTCAACCAAAATCATGCCGGAGGCTTCGCCCTCTTCCGCTTGGCCCATGGTGCCTTCTACTTCTGGGTGGCCGGCGTGGCCGATCATGATGATCTCAAAGCCTTCTTTGCGTAGCTTCATCACTTCAACATGCACCTTGGTGACGAGCGGGCAAGTGGCGTCAAACACTTTGAGTCCGCGCGCCTCAGCTTGGCGGCGCACTGCGCGCGGCACACCATGCGCGGAGTAGATCAGCGTGCTACCAGCCGGTACGTCATTCAAATCTTCAATGAAGATGGCGCCCTTGGCACGCAAGTTTTCCACCACGTAGGTGTTGTGCACGATCTCGTGGCGCACGTAGATCGGCGCGCCAAACAGCGTGAGCGCGCGCTCGACAATCTCGATGGCGCGGTCAACCCCGGCGCAAAAGCCGCGCGGGTTCGCCAGCAGAATCTCTTCTTCATTCATGACTTCAGTGATTGTCATAAAACACTCAACACCTTCACTTCAAAACGCAGCGCCTGGCCCGCCAGCGGATGGTTAAAGTCAAACAGCGCGCCGTCGCTGTCGATTTCTTTCAGCACACCGGCGTAGCGTCCGCCGCCGGGCGCCGCAAATTCCACTACATCGCCTGGCACAAATTCAGTGCCCAGCTCGCTTTGCTCGGTGAGCAGCTTGCGCGATACGCGCTGCAGCAGCTCTGGATTACGCTCACCATACGCGCTGCCCGGCGGTAGTTCAAATACCGTGTGCGTGCCTTGCGGCAGGCCGATCATTTTTTCTTCCAGCGGCGGCGCGAGTTGCCCGGCACCCATTTGCAGCGTGGCGGGCTTGCCGTCAAAAGTATTGAGAAAGTCAGTATTGAGAAAGTCGCCGCCCGCCGGGTTGGTCAGCGAAATGCGATAGTGCAGCGTTACGAACGAGTCCGCCGCGATGGTGGGGTTTGCTTGCACAGATTCGCCTGACATTGTTTCTAACGGCTTTGCGCTTCAATACAACTCAAAGAACAATTGTATTTCCATGCCCATTACCGACTGGCCAGAAGATGAACGTCCGCGCGAAAAAATGGCCGCGCGCGGCCCACAGGCCTTGTCCGATGCGGAGCTACTGGCGATTTTGCTGCGCGTGGGTGTCGCAGGCAAAAGCGCGGTAGACCTCGCGCGCGAGCTGATCGCCACCTTTGGCAGCGTGGGCGCGCTGCTGTCCGCCAGCCCCAAAGACATTGCCAAGATCAAGGGTTTAGGCCCGGCCAAGGCGCTGCAGTTTCAAGCCGCGCTGGAGCTGGGTCGCCGCGCGCTATCTGAGCAGTTGCAAGAACAACCGCTGCTGAATTCCCCCAGCGCCGTGAGCGATTTTTTGCGCCTGACCTATGCGGGAGAAACCGCAGAAGTGTTTATGGCGCTGTATTTGGATGCGCAAAACCGATTGATTCAAGCTGCGCCGCTGTTTCGCGGCACGCTCACGCAAACCAGCGTGTACCCGCGCGAGGTGGTCAAGGCGGCGCTGGCCTGCAACGCCGCCGCGCTGATTGTGGCGCACAACCACCCCAGCGGCGCGGCAGAACCAAGCCGGGCAGACGTGGCGCTAACTCAGCGGCTGAAGGACGCGCTGGCGCTGGTGGACATCCGCTTGCTGGACCATCTGGTCGTGGCGGGAAACACTGTCGTTTCGCTGGCGCAGCGCGGAGAAATGTAGCCAAGCCCGCAAAGTACGCAATATCCATGCGGTTTTTCAAGGGTATGCCGTGGTTACGCAATATCCATGCGCCTTTTGAGGCAATATGCCTGAAAACCCGCATGGATATTGCGTGGTCAGCCTATCGATTCAACTAATTTGGTGTGAAACAAGGCTCTGTAGAGCCCGGCTTCCACCCCGCAATGCCTGCAAGTCTTTGAAAAGAAACAGGTTTTCGTGCTATCCTAGCGTGCTTTGCGGCATTTTCGTGCCTGTGGTTCTAGGGCACGGCTTTTTAGAAGAAAATGCGCCGCATCTTAAGAATTGACCATCACCGCAAGAATTCAGGAGTGCTGACATGGCACGCGTATGTGAAGTAACGGGCAAGCGCCCGATGGTGGGTAACAACGTTTCCCACGCCAACAACAAGACCAAACGCCGCTTTTTGCCCAATCTGCAAAATCGCCGCATTTGGGTTGAATCTGAAAACCGCTGGGTGACGCTTCGCGTGACCACCGCCGGCATGCGCACGATTGAAAAGCGCGGTGTTGAGGTGGTGATTGCTGAAATGCGCGCTGCCGGTACGCTGTAAGGAGCCTTAAAAATGCGTGAAAAAATCAAGCTGGAGAGCACCGCGGGGACCGGTCATTTCTACACGACCGATAAAAACAAGCGCACCAAGCCGGAGAAGATGCTGATCAAGAAATTTGATCCGGTTGTGCGTAAGCATGTTGAATACAAAGAGTCCAAGATCAAATAATCGATCCAAAGACCACACACACAAAAAACCCCACTGCGATCCAGTGGGGTTTTTGTTGGGCAACGCGCCCTTTGTTTAGGCTGCGATGGCGTAGCGGCGGTAGCGGCTCGATAGCTCTTGCAGTGCGGCCACACCGCTGGCTTCGGCCTTGACGCACCACGCTTGCAGGTTGGCCACCAGTTGCTCGCGCGTGAGGCTGTTGCGGCTCCACAGCTGCGCCAGCTCAGCGCGCATTTCATACAGCTTCTTGAGCTTTTCGCTTTGCGCCAGCACTTCTGCGAGGCGCGATTTATGGTCTGCAGAAAGCTTGGTCGCGTCTGTGACTAGCCAGCGCTTGGCGCCCTTGACCGATTCACATTTGCCACCGCGCAAAGCATGCAACCGGTCTTTCTCACTCTTCCACGCGGCTTTGAGTGTGCCGGCGTAGTTGCGCATGATCTCGTAGCGGTTGGCGATGATCGCATCCAGCGTCTGGCCATCGGCCTGCGCCTTGGCAAAGGCTTCCAGCTTGAGCTTGGGAATAGTCTTGCGGATATCCGCCAGCCCCACCAGGCTCATGGCCTTGATGTAGTACCACCCAATATCAAACTCGTACCAGCGGGCTGAAAAGCGTGCGCTGGTGGCAAACGCGTGGTGATTGTTATGCAGCTCTTCGCCGCCGATGATGATGCCCCAGGGCACGATGTTGGTGGATGCGTCCGGCGCATCAAAGTTGCGATAGCCCCAAAAATGGCCGGTGCCGTTGATGATGCCGGCTGCGGTCACGGGAATCCAGATCAGCTGGATCGCCCAGATTGCCACACCGATCACGCCAAACAGCGCGAGGTTGATCAGCAGCGTCACACCCATGCCCTGCCAGGTGTAGCGGCTGTACAGGTTGCGCTCCACCCAATCATCCGGGCAGCCGTGGCTGTATTTGCTGATGGTTTCTACATTCTTTGCTTCCTCACGGTACATATCCACGCCAAAGCGCAGCACATTCCAGTGGCCTTTGATCTGTGGGCTGTGCGGATCTTCTTCGGTCTCGCACTTGGCGTGATGTTTGCGGTGGATCGCCACCCACTCGCGCGTGACCATGCCGGTGGTGAGCCACAGCCAGCCACGGAAAAAGTGCGAAACAATCGGATGTAGGTCCAACGCGCGGTGCGCCATGGCACGGTGCAGGTAGATGGTGACCGCGGCAATGGTGATGTGGGTCAGGACCAGAGTGAGTACCACCAGTTGCCAGCCGGAGAGATCCAGCAGGCCGCCGTTCAGGTAACTCAGAATGTCATCGAACATGAAGTGCATCCCTCCAATGGGACTAATGATGGAATTGCAAACTTATCTCACAATTGTAGCGGCCAGCTTGACGGCCGTCAGAGATATTTCAATTGTTGACCTTAACGCTTTGGGCCGCTGTTTGGCTAGTTGGCGAAACCTCAACAGGCACGCGTTGCGTGTGCGGCATATCGATCCTATTTTCCTTAAATGCCTTCGAAATTGCGCGAATCAAGTCTGAACGCACGCTGCCTGTGCCGTTTTCTGGGTCGCCAACCCAGAACGAAAGCTCTAATTCCACGCCCTCTGCGTTGTAACCGATTGCAAACGCCGCCGGCGCAGGCTGCGCAATCACGCGGGCATGCGACTTAGCACTTTGCTCCAGCAGTTCGATTGCACGCTCAAGGTCAGAATAAAACGTGATCGCGAGCTTAACCACACCGCGCGTACGGGGATTAGAGTAGGAGTTGCTTTGCACCGGAGTCGCCACCAGCATCTCATTGGGGATGATGGCTTCAGACTGGTCCAGCGCTTGTAGCACCGTGTAGCGCGTGTTGATCTGCGTGACGCGGCCGTAGTATTTGTCTACCGTAATCATGTCGCCGATTTTGATGGAGCGATCCATCAAAATAATGAAGCCGCTGAAGTAATTGCTGGCAATGCGTTGCAAACCCAAGCCAAGCCCCACACCCAGTGCGCCGCCAAAGACCGATAGCACCGTCAGGTCAATACCCACGACCGCCAGCCCACCCAGCACGCCAATCAGCAGCAACAGCGCCTTGACCACGCGTGAAAGAATGGTCTTGGTGCTGGAGTCCAACGTGGCCGATGCCATCAATCGCGTTTCAATCGCGCTGCCGATCCACAGCGCGCTCAGCAGCGTGATCAGCACCGACACCAGCGCGGCCAGCGTTTCCGCCAGATTCAGCTTAATCTTGCCCAGCGCAAACTGCACCGACTCCATCCAGGCCCATAAATCTGGGCCAAGCCCGGTAATGAACAGCGCCAGAATGCTCCACAAACCCACCGCCACAACACGCTCAGAGCTGGCCAGCCATGCCGCTTCTTTGGTGAACACGCGGCGCAGCGCATAAACAGTTAAACGCACTGCGGCAAACGTCATCAGCAAAAAGATCGCCGCGCGGATCACACCAATACTGGACATTTGCGCCACCGGCAGCCGGGCGAGCAGCAGCAGCGTCATGGCAATGACCGGCGTGCCGATGCGGCCAAACACGCGCCGCACGCCGCTTTCTTCGCGCAAGCGCCCTTGAATAAAACGATTGATCAGCCACGCAACCAGCAGCGCGCCCGCAATCGCTGCGAGCTGCCAGATCACCCGCGGGTCTTGCAGATCAGCGAGGAGTTCAGCCAGTGGTGTCGTTTTGGACATTCAAATCAAACCTAGTCAAACGCAGTTTCACGTATTGCGTTGCATGGCCACCGCAAAGAAACCGTCCGTTCCATGCGTGTGCGGTGCAAGCCGCAGGCGCGCCATGCCAGGCAGTGCAACCTGCTGTGTATTGAGCAGATAGCTGGCGTTGAGTTCAACAAATTCCGGGTGGCTAGCCAAAAACGCATCCGCAACCACATCGTTCTCTGCATTCAAAATACTGCAGGTGGCGTACACCAGTCGGCCGCCGGGCTTTACTAAGCGCGCTGCGCTGGCAAGAATTCTTGCTTGCAGCGCAGCCAGTTCAACCACATCTTTTTCCGTCTGGCGCCACTTTAAATCCGGGTTGCGGCGCAGCGTGCCCAGGCCGCTGCACGGCGCATCCACCAACACGCGGTCCATCTTGCCGGCCAGGCGTTTGATGCGCTGATCATTCTCACTATCAATCGCCACCGGCGACACGTTGGAAAGCCCGCTGCGCGACAACCGCGGCTTGAAACGCTCCAGCCGTCTGAGCGATGTATCAAAGGCATACAGCCGGCCGGTCGAGCGCATCAACCCGCCCAGCGCCAGCGTCTTGCCGCCCGCGCCCGCGCAAAAGTCCGCCACCATCTCGCCGCGCTTGGGCGCAACCAGCAGGCTGAGCAGTTGCGAGCCTTCGTCCTGTACTTCAATCACGCCGTCGGTAAACGCTTTGGTCAAGCTGATGTTGAGTTTATGTGCGCAGCGCAAACCTAGAGGTGAATACGGCATCGGTGTAGTGTCAATGCCAGCAGCAGTCAGCGCGGCCTGCGCTTCTTCACGCGTGGCTTTTAAATCGTTCACGCGCAAATCCAGCGGTGCGGGCGCATTGAGGCCGCTGAGCAGCGCATCGGTAGTGGTTGCATCTGCCTGCGCATCCAGCGCGTCCAGCAGCCACTGCGGGCAGCTTAAGCGCACTGCGCGCGGCAGGGTTTGCGCGTCCACCGCGGCCAGCCGCTCAAGCGGTTCGCGCTCAGCATCGTTCACGACGCGGTTGATCGATTCAAGCCCGGCGTGCCGCGCCAGTGCAAGCAGCGCGAGCCGCCGCGTTTGATCCCCACCCATGCCCTGCGCCAAGTGGCCGAGCAAGCTCTTGTCGCGCAGCACGGCGTAAATGCCTTCTGCGATCCAGCCGCGGTCTCGTCCACCGATGTTCTTGTTGGCTTTGAAGTAGCGCGACAGTGCCACATCCGCCGGGCCGGCGAATTTGAGCACTGAGGAAAGTGCGGCCACCAAATCACGCATCACCGGTGGCGGCATGGCGCCTTTGGGAAACACCGTACTGCTTGCGGATGTGGTCATGCTGTCATCAACGCCGGCATACCGGCAAGTATGACGCGCCGGCCATGCAGACCCACGCGCTCTTCTGTGAGGGCGCGCACGATCTGTGGAAACAGTTTGTGCTCCATGCCGCGCACGCGGCTCTCCAGCATCTCTTCTGTATCGTCAGGCAACACAGGCACGATAGCCTGCGCAATGATCGGCCCGCCATCCACATCCGGCGTCACAAAATGCACCGTGCAGCCATGCACGCGCACGCCAGCCGCCAAAGCTTGACGGTGCGTGGCCAGGCCAGGAAATGCGGGCAACAAACTCGGATGGATATTGATTAGGCGGCCTGCAAAACGTTCTACAAACGGCGTAGTGAGCACGCGCATGAAACCCGCCAGCACGATCCAGTGCGCACCCAGCGCTTCCAGCGTTTTTGCCAGCATGGCGTCAAACGCATCACGGCTATCAAACTGCGTGTGATCCAGCACATGCGTGGCAATGCCGTGCGCCGCGGCGACACGCAAGCCCTGCGCGTGTGGCCGGTTGGAAAGTACCGCGGCAATCTTGCCCGGCCACTGCTGCTGTGCATGCGCTTTGATAATCGCTTCCATGTTTGATCCGCGGCCAGAAATCAAAATGGTGATGTTGTTGTTCATGGCGGGATTGTACGCAGGTTGCGCGTGCCTTGAGAAACAGCAAAGCGCCTTAGCGCAGTATTCATGCGCTTTCTAAGCCATTTTTGCTTGAAAATGCGCATGAATACTGCGCTACGCATATCTGCATTAGCGAAACTTTGCCACAGAGGCACAGAGAGCACAGAGCAAATCACAGAGCCGAACTCTGTGCTCTCTGCGTCTCTGTGGCTAGATCTTTATAAGTGATGGCGCAGTATCCATG
>JBOFGW010000182.1:0-7217 GCA_051649325.1 Burkholderiaceae bacterium
TTGTGAGCAGTACCGTGGCCGAGCCATCGGCTGGCGAGACGGCCTGGGCTGCGCCCACAAATTACGCGCTCGGGCAGCTCGCCATTCGCGACACCACGCACCGCGTCTATCGCAGAATCATTCCAGGCGCAACAGCCACACTGCCAGAAAACGACCCCGTCAACTGGCAAGACTACACCAGCACCAATGCATGGGCTGCCCTGGACTTGTTGGAAAGCACAGCGACCGTTGTTGCTGCGCCATCCATTCAAATGGTGCTAGAGCCCAGCGGCACGGTAAATAGCCTCGTTTGCCTGGGCTTGGTGGGCGCACAAAGCGTGCGCGTGCGCGTGCTGCGCATCAGCCCTGCTGTTGTTGAGTACGACAGAACCGTTGTCACCGCAAGTGGAGGGTCCGGGTGGTATGACTACTTTTTCACGCCAGCAACCACTGGAACGGAGGCGATATTTTTGGATTTGCCGCCGACGTATGGGAGCCGCATTGAGGTGACCATCACCCGCAGGGCGGCTTCGGGTAATGTGGGCGTGCAATCCATGCTCATGGGCACGGCCATACAACTGGGCAAGATGCTTGCTGATGCACAGCGCGACGTGATCAGCGCCAGCCGTTTTGACCGAGACGAGTTCGGCACGATCAAGCTCAAAAAACGGCGCACGGTGCCATCGCTGTCGTGCAGGCTTTACAGCACGCTCGATCAAGTCCCCGCGCTAATGAAAGCGCAGACGGCGCTAGAAGGCACGCCAGCTTATTGGAGCGGCCTGGACGACAAGGGTGAACACCCTTGGTGGCAAGCCTTCTCCGCGATCGCGTTTGCGCGTGAATTTTCTGTATCTGCGCACGCTACGCGCGCAGAAGTTTCATTGCGAATCGAGGGCTACTAAATGGCAATCACGACCCCACCAATCATCGCGGCCATGCCGCCAGCGCCACTCAAAAGCCAGCCGCTGAATTTTGAGCCGACAGCCGAAACATTTGTTGCCGCGATGCCTGGGCTGGTGACTGATGTTAATGCGGCCACGGCCAATGTCCACAACAACGCACTGGAGACGCTGGCATTGGCAAACGCTGCACAAACGAGCGCCAATGCTGCCGATGCCAGCCGCATTCAGTCGGACGCTAGCGCCATTGCGTCGGCAGCCTCTGCAGGCGCACAGCCCTGGGTCAGTGGCCTGACTTATTCAACTGGGGATCGCAGGATTGACCCGATCAATGGCCGCACCTATCGCCGCTTGACGGCTGGCGCAGGCACAACTGCACCCAGCATCACCACGGCAGATTGGGCGGTGGTGGACACCACCACGCTGCCAGAAATCAGCATTGCTGGCGCAAACCCTGTGCTGCTTGCGGGTTACCTGAATCGACTGACGCACGCGGCAGGCCCGATCGCTGCGCAGTTGCCCGCGCCCGGCCTTGATCTGGCGCTGATTGTGGTTTTCGACGCGCCAAAAACAACCCACCAAATCAATGGCCATGTGCGCGGCGATGCTGCCGGAGAGTTGGTGATGGACCTGGCGCCGCACAGCGTTTATTTGCGCTCCATTGGCGGCACCTGGCAAGACATTTAAGGAGCAACCATGAAGCACCCATACAGTTCACGGTCAGCGGCAACGCTTAGGCCATTGCAAGAACTGCCGTTTTTTGCGTCCAGCACTTTTTTGAGCCCAAACGCGGATGTTTGGCTAGAAATTAATCAAGGCGCTGGCGGCGGAAGCGGCGCTCGCACGGCCAACGGCACAGGCAACGCGACGGGTGGCGCGGCCAGTGAACGAGGCCAAGACTTTGTTTTGCTGCCAGCTAACACCATCGTCACCATTGCTGTTGGCAACGGTGGTGCGGGTGTTGGCGTGGACGGCAACGGCAATCCTGGCACATTCACGCGCGTGTCTTTCCCAGGCTATCAATTCACGGTCGGCCCTGGTGGGGGCGGACTGCGTGTTGCTGGTGCAGGCGGTGTGGTGGCTGGAGGCGTGAGCGGACTGGGTAACTATGGCGACGGCTCGGTCAACGCAATCCGCTGGAAGGGCGGCGACGGCGGCAGTGTTTCAGCCGCTGCGCCAACAGGCAAATACACAGGCGGCGGCGCATTCAACGCACTGGGTCTTGACCATGCGCTGCTGCGAGGCGGCGGCACCACGTCAGCCAACGGCAACTACATCAGCCACGGCGGCGGTGGAGTGGGTGGGCGCGGCAGCGACTCTTCGCCCGCGTGGGCTCCGGTGAATCAGGGCCTTGGCGGAGGTGGCGCTGGTGGTCCGGGTGGCGTAGATGGTGGTGTGGGCGTGAATTTTCTGGGCCAGCCCGGCACGGCGCTCGTGTCTGGGCTGGTTTTACCTTGGTTTTTGCTTTGCCAACAGTATCACTCGGGCGGCGGCGCGGGTGCGGCGCTGTCAAACCCTGGCGTAGCTGGCGGTCCTGGCGGCGGCGGTGGTGGTGGTGGCAACGGCAATCCTGGTGGAAACGGTGGAGCTGGTGGGCTGTTTGGCGGAGGCGGCGCTGGTAACGATGGCGGTGGAGCTGGTGGGCTGTGCGCAGGCGGCGGTGCTGGCGGCACGGGCAATTCGTCAGGCGCTGGCGGCAAGGGATTTGTTCATTTGCGCCTATTTTTGCGCGGCTAAGGAGGGTGTGAAATGATCGCAATTGACATCACCACTGGCCCGCTGCAGGGGGCTTCTTTTGTTTGCGTAGACGCGGCTTCTGCCGACTTGATTTACGGCGCGGGGGCTTGGGCCTTGAGCGTCGTACAACCCAGCGCAGCACCGCTAGTGCCCGTAAGCGTGACGATGCGTCAAGCAAGAACTGCGCTCTTGGCCGCTGGCCTGTACGCAAACATCCCGGCAATCCTGGACGCGCTACCAGAGCCGCAAAAGTCCGCGGCAAAAATCGAATGGGAGTACAGCGGCGAAGTGCAGCGCAATCGACCACTCGTCAATCAGCTGGGTCAAGCCTTGGGACTGAACTCCAGCCAGCTTGACGCGCTTTTCATCACGGCAGCGGGGTTGTGATGGTAGAGCTTTTCATTTCAATCTGGCTTTTCTGCGGCTGCGCGCGCATCGCCGTGCAGTGGCTTGATGGCGCTGACGCCTGGGTGGAAGCTAAAGACTATTTTGTCCAAAGCTTCTTGACCATCGATCAACTTTTGAATGTCCTGACGGGCGGGAATGCCGAAGAAACACTATCAGCCCGCAGCTACCGCGCATGGCTAAAAGCCCGCGCATGGGGCTGGGCCATGCATGTGATCGACGCCCTTTTTGTGTGGCAAGAATGGATTTTTAAAGACGGCCTAGGGCACTGCCAGCGGGCCTATCTGCGCGAAAAAGAGCGCGGGCATCTGCCGAAGGACTACAGCAAATGAATGAACAAATCACCTCAACATTGGCCAAGTTGTCCACGTCTCCGTTGGTTGAGCTGGGTGCGAAAACAACCGTGGTGAGTGGTGGGGTTGCCGCAAGCGGCTGGCTGCGAGAAATTGAGAGCTGGCTAAGCTTTGGTGCGGCAGCCTTCAGCTTCGCCTTGGGCGCGTTTTGGGTGGGGCAGCTCATCTTCACTGTTACGCGCCGCTACCGCGCTACAGGCCGGATTTTCAAGGTGGAAAAATGAGCAAAGCCATCGTCATGAAGTACGCGGCAGGCTCAATCCTGACGCTCGCCGCAGCCGTGGGCACTGGCGTGCAAAAACACGTACCGCAAGAGCCCAGCGAACTGGTGCAGTACCAAATCAAGTGCATGCAAGCCCAGGCATTCTTGGTGCAGTGGGTTTTCAGCAGTACAAACGGGCGAATGGCATTTACCGCAGGCGAGGCGCACCGGCCTGAGATCACAGCCAAGGCCTACGCGCGCATGGGTATCGGCATTTCTGCCAGTCTGCACACCCAGCGGCTGGCCTGGGATCACATGTTGATCCTGGATGGCAAGTACAGCCCACGCACCGAGGACTACGAATACGCGGGCAAGGCCTGGGAAGACCTCGGTCCCAAGTTTGGCGTCAAGACCGCTTGGGGAGGTCGCTTTAAAAACGCCGACGGCAACCACTTTTCATGCTCATGGGAGGGTCGATCGTGACCGATGAAAACTGGCGCGTGCCCAGCATAAAACGGGCTTTCGTAGCTACATTATTTGTAGCGCTTTCAGCCCAGGCCGATCAGCAGTATCCAGTGCACCGCCTGGACTGCGGCACCCTGCGCGGCGAAGGCGTTGTGCGCGTGATCGTGTCGCCGGAACTGGTGCTGCGCGTCAATGTGCAGTGCCCGTCGGGTGTGCCCACATGATGCGCGTGTACATCATTGCAGCCATCGGTGCGGCACTGCTGGCCGCGCTCACGCTGGGCTACACAAGCTGGCGCGATGACGTGCTGGACGAAGGCCGCGCAGAAGTGCAAGTGAAGTGGGACGCGGAAAAGGCAGTCATTGAACAGGCTGCAGCCGATGCGCTGCGCGACAAAGCCAGAACGGAGATCCGATATGCAGACAACAAGATTTTTGCAGAGCAAGCCAGAAGCGAAACGCTCAAACGCATCAGCGCTGATCGTGATCGCCTTGGCGCTGAGTCTCACAGCCTGCGCGAGCAAATCCGTGCCGGTCGTGGTGCCGCCACCAACGATTCCTGCGCCGCCCAAGATGCTAGAGCCGATACCCTCGGTGAGCTACTCAGCGCGTGCAGCCAGCGATACTCAGACCTGGCGGAAAAAGCTGACGGCCACGCAGCCGACGCCAAGGCACTGATGGACGCTTGGCCGAAGTAAGGCAAGCGAAGCGAAGCCGAACGGCCTGCGCTACACCACGGCCTGTTTTCCTCTCAGGCGCTTTCGGCGTCACACCAGAATTGCTCTTGCAGGTCAGCTACCATCATTCCACGATCGAGTGCGACTTGGCTTATCACCACACCATCAAGATGCGTCGGCGCTCCATTGGTCTCAGTGACCTGGACAACCGAATAACCAGCGATCCCATGCTGCTCCGCCAAAAGTCTTGCAGCGGCTTCGCTGTCCGACTGATTGCCCCGCAAATCACCATCCTCGTCGGGAACTTCAATACGTAAATTTTGCGCGTCAATCAGCACGTAAATAAGTTTCTTGTTCATCTGTTTTCCTCTCAAGCACTGAGCGCCATGAATTGGTCATGAGTCACGGGCTGGTACAGCAAACCTTGGATGCGATCCCAAGTGGTGCGAACGGGCACCAAGCCCTGAGCAACAGCCTCACTGGCGTCAGCGACCGTCCAACCAGATACCAGCTCAACCGTCATTTCACCCAGACCGGCATTGATGTTGACGCCCGCGAGGGCGAATTCAGGTTTACTCACGGCTTTCCTTTCAGACTGGAGCAGCTTCTGGCTGCTCGGTAAATGTGCAAAGTGTCCGACGAACAGTCACCTCTTCGCCAGCATCGCGCACGTTGTAATCCATCATGGCTTTGGCGACACCAGCCACGATTGTGAAAGTCGCCCAAGTCTCATCAACCTTGGTCAAAAGCCCAAAAAACGTGCCCTTGCGGCTCGAATTGATCAGGTAGGTTTTTCCAATTTCCATGATGCGTTTTCCTCGTATACTAGATCAACAATTCGAGTCGGTAGAAAGTTGTTCCGACCAGAGTTCATATCCCAATGAAGGCCACCCTCGCGGTGGCCTTTTCTTTTCAAGCAACCACAGCCTCACCTTTGAGCAGGCGGCGCGCATCATCAAGGGCCTCGCTCCCAAGATACATGGACGCGCCATCAGGCCACCTGCCCGATGCCCAAACAGGGTCCAATGGGTTCTGGGCCAGCCAATCGGCGGCGGCCGAATCAAATGAGACACCCCATCCAACTGAGCCAAATTCCCAATCGGCGTCAGCAACGGACTTTGCAAATTCAACCTGCGCGTCAGCTCTAAGCACGCTGAGAATGTGCCAATTCGCTGCGTACTTGCGAGGAATGGATGACAAATCTAGTGTTGCCGCTGCGTTCATTTAGTGCTCCATGAAGTTGTTGATTCGATGGGGTCTATTGTGATACGGATTCCGTATCATGTCAACAGTTATTTATTAGGACTTTCCCTAAGTTTCGATTTGATCAAGAACAGCTCCCACACGGCCAGATCGATCTCATGGGTGCCAGCCTCCCACGCCGCCCACCGGCCACGTGTGGCGCGATGCACCAGCTCTGCGGCTGCTTGCTGTGTGAGGTGGGCGCGAATACGCGCATCCTTGATCTCCGCTGGTGTGGGCTGGCGCACTGGGTCGTTGTAGCGGTAGGTCATACCGCACCACCTGCGGCGCTGCGCACGATGTCGGCCATGCTCTTGGGGTCAAGACCTGCGAGCCGCTTCGCAGAGCTGACGCCAATGCCCAGGATCGCAGCCAGATCGACGATTGAGAACTCCCTGGCGGGCATGCGTGCCGCCAGCACAGCAAACGTCCTGCGAGCGCTCTGGAAGCTTCCGCCAGGTATTCCGCAGTCGCGGTGCATCTTGCTCACCGCTTGCGACAAAGACGCGCATGAGTAGCTGATTCGGCCAGACGGAAGCGGCTTCCCGTCAAGCCGGTACGGCTGACCCTGTGGGGTCAAGAAGATCGGCGAATCAGGATCAAGACTGCGGTACGCGCCGCGCATCGTTGTCACGCCTTGGCACTGTGTCACGCGCCACGCGAGGTAGGCGTCCAGGGCCGTGCACACACGCTCGTTCACCCACTTCAATGGCCGCTTCTTGCCGTTCAGCGCCAGCTCTGCCGGGATCTCGCTGTTGCGCTTGATCTCACCCTTGACCGTGAGGTACTGCCGCACTGGCAGCGTGGCCAGCTCTGTCGCGCCCAGCGCGGTTCCGTAGGCCACCAGGATCAAGGCCACGTCGCGCTCAGGCGTCCTGCTGTAGCCGGGCGCGCCATTGCCGCCACCCAGCTTTCGGATCATCAAATCGATCTGTTTTTTCTCAACCACCAGCGGTTTTGGCATCTGTGGAATTCTCTGTTTTAGGATATTCCGTGGAGTTTATCGCGTCGGCTATGCATTTTCAAGCCAGCGAGCCGCGTGAAATCGGCTCTCGAAGGAAAGTGGAAAACCCTATTAGGGTTGCCGCGGGGGGGGGAAAGTCTGGCGATCCGAAAGACCGGAAACCGCACGTTCTCTCACGCGCAGATTTTTTACCCCTAAAAGGGCGAGCGGGCCAAGGGCTGGCCCCCAGAATCCAAGGGTAAACCCCCGGTGGGTTAGGTTCTTTATGCGTTTTGGTTATATGAGGGTCGTTCGA
>JBOFGW010000183.1:0-1985 GCA_051649325.1 Burkholderiaceae bacterium
TGTGCATGTGGTGCTTGAGGTAGGGGGTGAACCCAGGCGCGGCCTGTGGCTCGATGGCGGTGATGTTCATGCCGGGCGGCATGACGGTGATTCCCGCGCCCAAGCTGCCCAGGTTTTGCACGCCAGTGGCAGCATCTACTGATGCAGCTTCGCCACTGCTCACCCCCATGCCGTCGGTGTTGCCGCTGGCAACGATGCCGAGTTTGCTTTCTAGCGTTTTACGGGTGAGTTCCGCATCTTCCAGCAACTGCACGTCGCGGATTCTGGCGATGACGCTGGCCAAGGCGCTAAACCCCCGGCCTTGTCCTGGACGGTCTTTGCTGTACAGGTGGATGATGTCGCTGGCCGGTTGGCGGCGGCTGGTGTAGGCAGACAGCGACAGCGTGCGCAGCTCGCCAGGGTGCTTGTCGTACAGCCAGTAGGCGGCAGGCTTGCCCAGGGTGTCGTATTCGATGCCGTTGACGGTGAGGTGGCCCGATGGTGAGCCTGTGACTTGGCCGTTTTTGTCGCCATCCAACCAATCAATTTCAAGCACTTGCAGCTGCAAAGGTGCAGCAAGTCCATCAATTGCGCGGCGACGACGGCGGCGAATGAGGACTTCACCATCCACCCGGCGCGCACGATAGACGAGCTGGCAAATGGAGGCCCAATTACCAGCGCCGTCAGCGTCACAGGTTTTGGCCCAGCGTTCAAACAATTCGTCGCGTTGCAAGGCGAATGCGCCCACAGCGCGGGGGGTGATGCCTGTGCCCACGCTGTAGGCCGCGCGCATGGTGATTGCGCGGCTGACGTAGGGAACGTTTTGCACCAGGGCGCGCGCGCGAATGCGCAGGGATTGGCCGTCGCCCTCATGATCGGTGTTGGCGCTTGCGCCTGCGCGACGTGGACGCCAGCCATCCGATGGGCTGGCCCCTTCGTAGGCGCGGACATGGGAAAGCAGTGCACGGGCACGAGCACGGTTTAGCCCTGCCTGCGGAGAAAACGCAGCCACAAGGCCATCAACCATGCCGCTGAACTTGAAGGTTTGGTCGCGCTTACCCACGCTTAAAACCCGCGCCTTGTGGCCAGATCAAAGCTGACAAAACGCAAGCCTCCGGCATTGGTGCCGGGGCCTGCGTTTTGCGCATCAAACTCCGCCTTCATGCGGTTGTAGGCCGACTCCAGGTCGGCCATGCTGCGGTATTCGACCATGCGCCCGTTGGACTGCACGCGCAATTCACCGCTGCACATGACTTGCGCAAGGTTGTCCAGATCAGCTTGTGTGACGCTCATTGCGCCAGATTAGATTTTTGCGCGTGCAAAAAATAGGCAAAACTTAGACTGCTTTTGCTTTGGCGGGTCTTTTGAACACGTTGTAGACCGTTGACCGGCTGATGCCAACTTTGCGTGAAATTGTGGTGGCGCTCTGGCCGCGCATGCTCATGATGGCCGCTGCGGCTTTGTCGCCTGCCGATTCACTGCTTTTGCGCACGTAGGCACGCGCGCCACCAAAGTGCTGGCGCAGATTGGATTCAATGGCCGCAAGACGGGCGGGGTTGTCTTTGAGTTCTGGCTGCCAGATCAAGACCAAGCCCAGGGTTTGGTCAACCAAATCCGGCTCTGACCGTGTGGCTGCGCGTTCGATGGGTTTTTTGGTCATGCTTACCTCGCTGAAGCCAGGGCGGCTTCAAGGTTTTTGCGCCACAGCGCGGGGAATTCACGGGCCACGGTGTCTTGGGCTACACCGTAGAAATCGAACTTTTTGCCGTATTTGATGGTGCGCCTGAACACCAGCAACGCATTCAATTTGGCGTCTTTGCCGCTGCCTTGGCGGATGTACACGCCGGGGTTGAGCTTTTGCGCCACCCGCCCACCCTTGCCGGTGCGCGTGCCCGGGCCTTGGCTGACAAACAAGGTGCCGCCCAAATCATCGCCGCGCTGTTCGCGCTGCTGCGGTGTGCGCAGCACTTTCGCGCCTGCGCGTTGTTTGACGGGCCGCAGCGGCG
>JBOFGW010000184.1:0-1985 GCA_051649325.1 Burkholderiaceae bacterium
TGTGCATGTGGTGCTTGAGGTAGGGGGTGAACCCAGGCGCGGCCTGTGGCTCGATGGCGGTGATGTTCATGCCGGGCGGCATGACGGTGATTCCCGCGCCCAAGCTGCCCAGGTTTTGCACGCCAGTGGCAGCATCTACCGATGCAGCTTCGCCACTGCTCACGCCCATGCCGTCGGTGTTGCCGCTGGCGATGATGCCGAGTTTGCTTTCCAGGGTTTTACGGGTGAGCTCCGCATCTTCCAGCAACTGCACGTCGCGGATTCTGGCGATGACGCTGGCCAGCGCGCTAAATCCCCGGCCCTGCCCTGGACGGTCTTTGCTGTACAGGTGGATGATGTCGCTGGCTGGTTGGCGGCGGCTGGTGTATGCAGACAGAGACAGCGTACGCAGTTCACCCGGATGTTTGTCGTACAACCAATAAGCGGCAGGCTTGCCCAGGGTGTCGTATTCGATGCCGTTGACGGTGAGATGGCCCGATGGTGAGCCTGTGACTTGGCCGTTTTTGTCGCCATCCAGCCAGTCGATTTCAAGCACTTGCAACTGTAGTGGCGCAGCAAGGCCATCAATTGCGCGGCGACGACGGCGGCGAATGAGGACTTCACCATCCACCCGGCGCGCACGGTAGACCAACTGGCAAATGGAGGCCCAGTTACCAGAGCCGTCAGCATCGCAGGTCTTGGCCCAACGCTCGAACAGTTCGTCGCGCTGCAAAGCGAATGCGCCCACAGCGCGGGGGGTGATGCCGGTGCCCACGCTGTAGGCTGCGCGCATGGTGATGGCTCGGCTGACGTAGGGGACGTTTTGCACCAGGGCTCGGGCGCGAATGCGCAGGGATTGGCCGTCGCCTTCGTGATCGGTATTGGCGCTTGCGCCTGCCCTGCGTGGACGCCAACCATCCGATGGGCTGGCCCCTTCGTAGGCGCGAACATGGGAAAGCAGCGCACGGGCGCGGGCGCGGTTTAGCCCCGCCTGCGGAAAAAACGCAGCCACAAGGCCGTCAACCATGCCGCTGAATTTAAAGGTTTGGTCGCGCTTGCCCACGCTTAAAACCCGCGCTTCGTGGCCAGATCAAAGCTGACAAAACGCAAGCCTCCGGCGTTGGTGCCGGGGATTGCGTTTTGCGCATCAAACTCCGCCTTCATGCGGTTGTAGGCAGACTCCAAATCGGCCATGCTGCGGTATTCGACCATGCGCCCGTTGGACTGCACGCGCAATTCACCGCTGCGCATGACCTGCGCAAGGTTGTCCAGATCAGCTTGTGTGACGCTCATTGCGCCAGATTAGATTTTTGCGCGTCTAAAAAATAGGCAAAACTTAGACTGCTTTTGCCTTGGTTGGTCTTTTGAACACGTTGTAGACCGTTGCCCGGCTGATGCCAACTTTGCGGGAAATGGTGGTGGCACTCTGCCCGCGCATGCTCATGATGGCCGCTGCGGCCTTGTCGCCTGCCGATTCACTGCTTTTGCGCACGTAGGCGCGTGCACCACCAAAGTGCTGGCGCAGATTGGATTCAATGGCTGCAAGGCGCGCGGGGTTGTCTTTGAGTTCAGGCTGCCAGATCAGCACCAAGTCCAGGGCTTGGTCAACCAAGTCCGGCTCTGAGCGTGTGGCTGCGCGTTCGATGGGTTTTTTAGCCATGCTTACCTCGCTGAAGCCAGTGCGGCTTCAAAGTTTTTGCGCCACAGCGCGGGGAATTCGCGGGTAACCGCGTCTTGGGCTACGCCGTAAAAATCGAACTTCTTTCCGTATTTGGCGGTGCGCCTGAACACCAGCAGCGCATTCAAGCTGGCGTCTTTGCCGCTGCCTTGACGGATGTACACGCCAGGGTTGAGTTTTTGCGCCACACGCCCACCCTTGCCGGTGCGCGTGCCCGGGCCTTGGCTGACAAACAAGGTGCCGCCCAAATCATCGCCGCGCTGTTCGCGCTGCTGCGGTGTGCGCAGCACTTTCGCGCCTGCGCGTTGTTTGACGGGCCGCAGCGGCG
>JBOFGW010000185.1:0-8191 GCA_051649325.1 Burkholderiaceae bacterium
GTAGCGTTCAATCCACGCGGCGACATTGGCCAGTGTGCCGCTGTCAAGGTCAAGAATCACCAAGGCGATCGCGCAGCACACGCGTGCGTCTTGCGCGCTCGCTGCACGCTCGATGGCCAGAGATAGATACGACAGACAGTCGGCAGATTCTGCATCCAGCGCCTCGAACGCCTTGGCCAGCAGCGCGCTGCTAGTCGCCGCGGCTAAGTCATCGAGCGCGGCAGGCGCAAGCGCGCTTTGCTCGCGCAGCTCAAGAACCTGTGTGATTGAAAGGTGGGGCAGATCGGGTGCGGTATTCAAGGCAAACACTTTCAAAACAACTGCGGCGTGTGCAATGTGCGCTGGCCGCTTGGGGCTTGGTAAAGAAAGGCAGGGGGCAATCATAGTGGTGCTGTGTGAATCGCTCTTGCGTAAGATATGTGGAGAAGAGACGCAGTATCCATGGGCATAGCGGGCCAAAAATGCCTGAAAAAGCGCATGGATATTGCGTAATCGCTATCTAAATGCGCTTTGCGTAGTCTTATCGCATGGCTGATACCGCTGCGCCTACACCCGCAATACCCGCGTTTTCTGCATTCAAACACCCCACACTCATCGCGCTGTGCGCCGGCAATTTTCTGATCGGCACCGGCGTCATGCTGCCGGCGGGATTGATGAATGTGATTTCTGCGGATCTTGCCGTCTCGCTGGCGCAGGCCGGCGCGTTGGTGGGTGTGGGCGCGATTGCCATTGGCCTGGGCTCGCCGGTGATGAGCGCGTTGACCACACGCTTTGACCGGCGCGCGCTGCTGGCAAGCTGCCTTGCGCTGTATGGCTTGCTCTATCTCATCAGCGCAGCGTCTCCACGCTTTGATGCGCTGCTTGCGCTGCGCGTCGCAACGCTCATCGCAGCGGCGGCGTTCACACCACAGGCCGCAGCCAGCGCAGGCATCATTGCCGGCCCGGTTAATCGCGCGAGTGCGGTGGTGTTTGTGTTTTTGGGCTGGAGCCTTGCGTCTGTGGTGGGCATGCCGCTGGGTGCATATTTGGGTTCCGTCCTCGGTTGGCGCGCGGCGTTTGCGGGCATGGGCGTGGCGATCTTGCTGGGCGCGCTGTGGGTGTGGCGTGTGGTGCCGCGCGGCATTGCGGTGCCGCCGCTGTCGTTTGCAGACTGGCGGCGGGTGGTCACGCACCCGGCGCTGCTGCTCACGCTTGCGGTCACGGCGTTGGCGGGCGCCGGGCAGTTCACGCACTTTACTTACTGGGCGCCGATTTTTAAGAGCGAGCTAAACGCGCAGCCGTGGTTGATCAGCGCGCTGTTCGCTTTCTTTGGCGTGTTTGGCGTGGCCGGCACCATGCTCGCATCCAAATATATCGGCCGCGTTGGCGCGGCGCGCACGATTATGCTGTTGCTTGCGCTCATGCTCGTGTCGCTGCTGATCTGGCCGCTGACGCGCGGCGTGCTCGTGCTCACCCTGATTCCGCTGGCGTTGTGGGGGCTGGCATGTTTTTCCACCAACTCATCGCAGCAGGCGCGCTTGATGGGGATTGCACCGGCGCTCGCCGGCGCATCCATCGCGCTGAACACGACCATGATTTATCTGGGCCAGGCAGTCGGTGCGTTTGCCGGCGGTGCGCTGATCAAACAGGGCGCAATGAATCAGCTCGTGTGGGCCGGCGCCGCGCTGATGGCGGTGGCCATGATCGTGTCTTGGTGTGTGAAAGACAGCACCGCTCAAAAGTAGAGTACGCAATATCCATGCGCCTTCTAGGGCAAAAATGCCTCAAAAAGCTCATGGATATTGCGTGTTTTGGCTATGATTTATAGAGCTAGTTACTACACCCCTCTTCTGCCAAACGCATGCTTTCGGACAACGCACACAGAGATTCGGCTGGCCGGCCGCTGGTCGTGCGGTTTGCGGCCTTCGGCGATGTGGTGCTGCTCACGCCACTGATTGAAGCGCTGCATCAACGCTACCGCCAGCCGGTGGATGTACTCGCCATCGGCGGCTGGACCACCGAGCTGTTGCAAGACGATCCTGCGGTGGGCCAGATCCAGCTCATCACCAGCCGCAAAACACCCTATCTGCTCTGCCCGAGCCAGCGGCAGGTGGTGCGCTGGCTGCGTGAGCGCGCGGCCAGTGGAATAGCGGGGCCGGTTTACCTGTGCGATCCTGAACCACAAGCGCTTAAGCTGCTGTCGCGTGCCGGCATTTCCCGCAATCACATCGTGCGCGCGTGGGACGATTGGTGCGGCCCGCAAGTGCATTGGGTGGACTGGTGGCTACAAGTTGCGCAGCGCACGGCCAGCGCGTTTGCGCATGTGCCGCCGGGGCCGGCGGTGCCGGCGCATCCGCGCTTGCACGTCAGCCAGAGCAAACAAGCCGCATGTGATGCATGGCTCGCCGCGCGTGGCTGGTCCAAAGCGCCGCTGGTACTGATCCAGGCCGGCAACAAGCGCACGATGAAGAAAAAGCCGCAAGACCCGCGCACCGATAACAAGTACTGGCCGGCCCAGCACTGGGCCACAGTGATTGATGGAGTAGGCCACGCCATGCCCGGCGCACAAATTCTGCTGTGCGGTGTGCCGGATGAGCGCGCGGTGCTACAAGACATTGCGGCGCGCTGCCGCTACGCAGGCGTTCACAACCTTGCCGGTGAGTTGCCGATCGCGCGTTTGCTGCCGCTGATGCGGCGCGCGCACAGCATGATCTCGGTCGATACCGGCCCTGCGCATGCCGCCGCGGCACTCGGCTGCCCGGTGGTGGTGATGTTCGGGCTGATGGGCAGCACGCGCTGGCTGCCGCGTTCACCAGGCAGCGCTGTGATTGCACTGGAAAGCGGTAAAGGCGAGCGCGCCGCAGTCGCTGACTTCACGCCTGAGCAGGTCATTGCGGCGTGGCATCAGTTGCTGAAGCCACAGAAACCCGCAACGCCGCTACGCACTATTCATGCGCCTTCCCAGGCAAAAATGCTTGAAAAGGCGCATGAATAGTGCGTACTGGTACTTCAACAGGCCGCTAAACCTACGCAGTAAACCCAATCGCCTTATGCGAGCCGTCGCAAAACGGTTTGTTCTTGCTTGCGCCGCAGCGGCATAGCCACGTTTTCTCGCCGCTGATGAAGGTGGTGCCGTCTGCTGCGTGAAACTCCAGCCAGCCTTCCACCATCACCGAGCCGTTGGGGTTGGGTTTGATCGCGACCGGGCCGTGCGGTGCCTGCGCATTTTCTGCGGCGTTGGGCACGCAACCGCCCGCATCGGCAAAACCGCTGCTGCTGTGGCTGCCATCGCAAAACGGCTTGTTCTTGCTCGCACCGCAGCGGCACAGCGCCACGCGCGTCATTTCTGTAGCGCTGCCGTCAGACGCATGCACCGTGAGCTGGCCGCGCAAATACAGTGGGCCGTTGGCCGAGATGCCGGCTGTATTTTTGTCTACCTTTTCCAGCGCCGCACCATCAAGACGGTGCATCGTCAGCGCACCGGTGGGGCAACGCGCAACCACCTGCGCAAGTTTTTCCGCGCTCGCCGCATCCGGCGTGACCCAGGGCTTGGCCTTGGGGTCAAACACTTCGGGCGCGCCGCGCACGCATTCACCCGCGTGAATGCATCGCTTGGCGTCGTAGAACACTTCAATCTGCGACCCGGAGTATTTATGCACAGTCATGGCCAGCTCCTCAAGATGCCTGGCAATGTAGCGTTTAAACGCGCGCAGTTCTAGGGCGCGGCTGCGTCGCGCTTACCCAGTAAACCCTTAAGCGCTGCCATATGCGCCTTGGTATCTTGCGGCATTTGCGCCTTGGCGGATTCTTCTTTGCTCACGCCTAGCTCGGTCAAAAAACGCGACGGGCTGCGGGCGACAAAGTCCTTGGCGCGGCGGCGTTTTTGGCAGGGGGTAATGGTCAGACTTTTTTGCGCGCGCGTGACGCCCACGTACATCAGGCGCCGCTCTTCTTCAATCTTGCCGGCGCGCGCGGCCATGTCGTCTGACTCTTTTTCATCGCGGCCTTGGTGCGGCAGCAGACCTTCTTCTACGCCCACCAGAAACACATGCGGAAACTCCAGGCCTTTAGCGGCGTGCAAGGTGGACAGGCGCACCGCGTCTTGCTCTGCATCGCTTTCTTGCAGCATGGTAATCAGGGCCACGTGCTGCGCAAGATCCAGCAGGCTTAAGCCGTCATCGTCACCCTTGCGCGTGAGCCAGGTAACAAATTCGGTGACGTTGTTCCACTTTGAAAGTGCCTGTTTGGCGTCGAATGCGTCGTACAAATAGGCTTCATAGCCAATGGCGCGGACGAGTTCATTGAGCAGCGCGCCGGCGTTCTCGCCTTTCTTGTCGCCTTGATCTTTGCCCGCGCGATACTGCAAGCGATTGATAAAGTCACCAAACTCGCGCAGCGGCGCAAGCTGATTGTCTTTGGCGCGCGATGCAAAACCCGTTTCAAAGATCGCGGTAAACATCGAACAATGCCGCTCGCCGCTGTAGGAACCCAGCGCCTGCAAGGTCACCGGGCCGATGCCGCGTTTGGGCGTGGTCACAGCGCGCATGAAGGCTTGGTCATCGTCTTCATTGGCAATCAAGCGCAGATACGCCACCAGATCTTTGATTTCCGCACGGTCAAAAAAACTCTGCCCGCCGCTGATCAGATAGGGAATCTTTTGCTGCCGCAGCGCGGTTTCAAAAATGCGCGCCTGCATGTTGCTGCGGTACAGAATGGCGTAGTCCGCGTGTCTGGTGCGGTGCGTGAACTTGTGTGCGCTCATGCGCGCGAGCACCGCCTCAGCCTCGGCTTCTTCATTCTCCTGCGGCAGCACGGCAATCGGGTCGCCCATGCCGTGTTCGCTCCAGAGTTTTTTGTCGAACAGCTTGGGGTTGTGGCTGATGAGTTGATTGGCGGCTTGCAAAATGCGGTTGGTGGAGCGGTAGTTTTGCTCCAGCTTGATCACCTTCAGCTTGGGGTAGGCCTTTTGCAGATCGGCCAAGTTGTCCAACGTGGCGCCGCGCCAGCCGTAAATGCTCTGGTCATCATCGCCCACCGCGGTAAACATCGCGCGTGGGCCGGTGATGTATTTGAGCAGCGCATATTGCGCGGCGTTGGTGTCTTGCACCTCATCCACCAGCAGGTAGCGCAGCTTGTTTTGCCAGCGCTCGCGCACATCATCGTGTTCTTCCAGCAGTTTGAGCGGCAGGCTGATCAAGTCATCAAAGTCCACTGCCTGATAAGCGCGCACGGTTTCGTTGTAGCGCGCGTAGACCTTGGCTATTTGATGCTGCGCTTCATTGGCCGCCGCGTCCGCCGCCTGCCCCGGCGAGAGCGTCGCGTTCTTCCACAAACTAATCTGCGATTGCGTGGCGCGGATGAGCTGCTTGTCTGTGGTGGCGAGCGCATCTGAAATCACCGCGGCGGAATCTGCTGCATCCAAAATCGTGAAGTTGGGCTTGAGCCCCACATGCCGCGCCTCTTGCCGCAACATGCGCATGCCTAGGGAATGAAACGTGCAGATCGTGGCTTTGTCTGCCGCGTCTTTACCGATCAGTGCGCGCACACGCTCGGCCATCTCGCCGGCGGCTTTGTTGGTGAAGGTGATGGCGCCGATGTTCTCGGCCTTCATCTGCCCGCTTTGCACCAGATGCGCAATCTTCGCCGTGATGACACGCGTCTTGCCCGAGCCCGCGCCGGCCAGCACCAGGCACGGGCCATCCAGATAGCGCACGGCTTCGCGCTGCGCGGGGTTGAGGGGAAAGGACATCGGGAATTGTGGAGCAGTAGGAATTGCGTCGCGCACTGTAGCACGCGCAAAAATTCAAAAGGCGTCTACGCAATATCCATGCGCTTTTTCAAGCAAAACCGGCCCGTAAGCGGCGTAGATATTGCGTGAACGTCTTTGCGATCTGCAGCAGCAAACCGCTGCACCTGCAGTATCACGCCGCGCGACTTTTCAGCCGCTGCTGGCAAAGCGTATGCGGCATCAACACAATGCTTCCATGTTCAACACCAAGAAGGGAAGCAAAACGCGCAAGCGTTGAAATCTATGGCTACATCAATGGTTGTGAGCGCTGCGGGCGCCGTGCTGTTGGCAGACTTTCTCAGCGGCGCGGTGCACTGGGCAGAAGATGCCTACGCCCGCAAAGACACGCCGATCATCGGTAAATGGATCGGGCAAGCGAACATTGAACATCACGTCAAGCCGCGCGCGTTTGTGGTGCGCGGCTGGTGGGCAAGCTCGTGGGACTTGGCGCTTGCATCCACCGCAGTGGTCATCGGCGCATGGTGGCTGAACATGCTCACCTGGCAAGTGTGGTTGTTTGCGATTGTGGCGGCCAATGCCAACCAGATTCACAAGTGGGCGCACCGCGCGCCGCATGAAAACGGCGCGTTCGTCACATGGCTGCAGCGTATGAAGCTGATTCAAACGCAGCGCCATCACGCCAAGCATCACAGTGGCAAGAAAGATAGCCACTACTGCTCGATCACCAACTTCTTGAACCCGATTCTCGAAGAGCTGGAGTTCTGGCAAAAGCTAGAGCGCTTCAACGCCCGCGTGTTTGGCTTAAAGCGCAAGCCCGATCCGACTGTGCACGCATAGTCGCCGCTCCAGCCATCGTTTGCGCAGGATCAAGCCGCGATAGCCCGGGGTTTTCTACACTGGGCCGTCGCAGTACATTGATCTGCGCAAACGGCGCAAGGAGCCCACCATGAAAGTTTTGCTACCCGTAGACGGCAGCGATGTCACCAAGCGCATGCTGGCCTATCTCACCACGCATGAAGGCTTGCTCGGCCCCAAGCCGCAATTGACCATCATCAACGTGCAGCAACCGCTCTCGCTGCGCGCCGCGCAGGCCGTGGGCGCAGAAGTGGTGGAAGGTTTTCATCATGAACAGTCAGAAAGCGTGCTCGGCCCGGTCTGCAAATTTCTCGACCGGCATGACATTGCCTACAAAGCGCAGTGGAAAGTAGGCGCGCCCGCGGTAGAAATCCTCAAGGCCGCAGACAAGGTGAAAGCCGACTTGATTGTGATGGGCAGCCACGGCCACAGCGCCATCAGCAGTTTGCTGCTGGGCTCGGTGACGCAAAAAGTGCTGGCTGGGGCGAAGGTGCCGGTGTTGGTGGTGCGATAGATCAACTTCAAGAGAGACTACGCAGTATCCATGGGCGTTTTCAGGCGAAATTGCCCCAAAAAGCGCATGGATGTTGCGTACATCACTGTTGAATCTGCTCCCAGCGCAGCCCAAACTTGCTCAAATACTTGCGCAAACGGTCTGCATCGTTTACCACGCTGCGTTGCCCGCGCGATACGTTGAACAGCTTACGCCCCGCCTCAGACAAGCTGCGCGAATCGCGGCACACCGCAATCGTGGCCTGCAGTTGTAACTGATCAAACAGATCAATCTGCGCAAGCGCAGCTTCATCAAGGTGCTGCGTAAGATCAACTGCGTCATGCGGCTGCGCACCGCGCCGCCACAGCCACGTGAGCCGCGCCACTTCTGCATCCACCAGCGCTTCACTAATGCGCCCGCCTTCGGCCAACGTGGCCAGGCGCGTAATGGACGAAGTCAGGTCACGAAAATTGCCGCTCCACGTGGCGGTGGGTGACTGCGCAAACTGCACGTACCGCGCCTTGGCCTGCGCGTTAAAACGCACCTGCCGCCCCATGTCTGCCGCCGCTTGCGTGAGCAGGTAGTCGATGTTGGGCTCAATGTCCTCGGGCCGCTGCGCCAGGCCCGGCAAGTCATAGCTCCACAAATTGATGCGTGCGAAGAGATCGTCGCGAAAGCGGCCGGCACTCACTTCATCGCGCAAGTCGCGGTTGGTGCCGGCAATGAGTTGAAAGTCGCTCGCTACTTCACGGTCCGCACCCACAGGAAAGAAGCGCTTTTCTTCGATGGCTTTGAGCAACATGGCCTGCTCGTCCAGGCCCAGCTCACCGATCTCGTCTAGAAACAGCACACCGCCATCCGCGCTTTTCAAAAGGCCCGCGCGGTCTGCTGCCGCGCCGGTAAACGCGCCTTTTTTGTGGTCAAACAGCGTAGATGCCGCGCCATCTCCATGTAGGGTGGCGCAGTTCACCTCCACAAACGGGCCGCCAATTTGATGGCGCGCTTTTTTCAGCTCAAACATGCGCCGCGCTAAAAACGATTTGCCCGCGCCGGTGGGGCCGGTGAGCAAAATCGGCGCTTTACTGCGCACGGCCACGCGCTCAATCTCTTCAATC
>JBOFGW010000186.1:0-42884 GCA_051649325.1 Burkholderiaceae bacterium
TGCGGCGTTGATGGATTCTTTGCTGGGCGGATTCGCGGCCTCAAAGTGCTCGCAGGCAGCTTCGACCAGGCTGAGTTTGGGTCTGGGCTTGTGCGCTGCAGTTGTTGGGGCGATCGTGTCAGGCATGGCAAAAATGGCAAAAAGGGGCGCTGCAAAAAAGGGCTATACGCAGGTTCGCGTGCCGCGCCGGTGCTGCCAATGCCGCGATTTGGTGAGAAGCAGCAGAGCACTGGGTGTTTGGGTGTTTTGGGGCACATTTTTGACAATATTGACACTGTGCTTACGCAATATCCATGCGCTTTTTCAGCCATTTTTGCTTGAAAATGCCCATAGAATAAGCGTGTTGTATTTTAAGCATAAACCGGGTCGCGCAAGTTATGCCTACTCACGCGCCACCCACAGACTCTACGGCACAGCTAAAAGTGCTGTACAATCAAATGCTTACGTAATCAAACGTAAGTTTTTCGTAACCAGCACGGCGGGGTGCCTCAACCCCGGCCGCAAGTGTGAAAGGACCGAGGACATGAGCGTAGCTGCCATTAACAAGCAAGAGATCGTTGCCAAATTCGCGCGCGCCAAAGGCGACACCGGCTCTCCAGAAGTTCAAATCGCGCTGCTCACCGCACGCATCAATGAGCTGACCGGCCACTTTAAAGAGCACACCAAAGACCATCACTCACGCCGTGGTCTGCTCAAAATGGTCAGCCGCCGCCGCCGTTTGCTTGACTATCTCAAGGGCAAAGACGTCGATACCTACAAAAAGACCATTGAAACGCTTGGCCTGCGCAAATAATTTGATCGCGCACCGCATCTGAGCAAACCCAAAAGCCTGCTGCTTGACCCGCTGCAGGCTTTTGTCATTTTTTGGGTCAGCGTGAAGGCGAACGGCGGCGCCTGAAATCCCCCGGCAAAAGGAGAAACTGAAATGTTCAACAAAGTCACCAAAGTATTCCAGTACGGCAGCAACACCGTCACTATGGAAACAGGGGAAATGGCGCGTCAATCCACCGGCGCAGTGCTGGTCAATATGGATGATTCTGTCGTGCTGGCCACCGTGGTCGCACGCAAAGACGCCAAGCCGGGCCAGGACTTTTTCCCGCTCACCGTTGACTACATCGAAAAGGTGTACGCAGCCGGCCGCATTCCCGGCGGCTTTTTCAAGCGTGAAGGCAAGCAAAGCGAAAAAGAAGTGCTCACCAGCCGCTTGATCGACCGGCCGATCCGCCCGCTGTTTCCTGAAGACTTTTTGAACGAAGTGCAGATTGTGATCCACGTGCTGTCCAGCAATCCAGAAGTGGATACGGATATCCCGGCCATGATTGCATCCAGCGCGGCGCTGGCGATCTCCGGCATTCCGTTCATGGGCCCGATTGGCGCAGCGCGCGTGGGTTACCACGATGGCGCGTACATCCTCAACCCAACCAAAACGCAGCTGCAAACCAGCCTGCTTGACCTGGTGGTTGCAGGCACAGAGCGCGCGGTGTTGATGGTGGAATCAGAAGCGCATCAACTAAGCGAAGAAGTGATGCTGGGCGCAGTGGTGTACGGCCACGAGCAAATGCAAACTGCCATCAACGCGATTCACGATCTGGTGCGCGACGCCGGCAAGCCCGAGTGGGACTGGAAAGCCCCTGCGAAGGACGAGCCGCTGATCGCCGCTGTCACCGCTGTTGCCGCGCCGCTGATTACCGAGGCCTACAACACGCGCGACAAGCAAGCACGCACCACCAAGATCCGCGACGCGTACGACGCAGTGAACGCCAAGCTGGCCGCAGATGCAGCCGCTGCCGGCAAGAGCGCGCCGGACCCCAGCGTAGTCAGCGGCATGATGTTCAACCTGGAAGCTAAGCACGTGCGCAGCCAGATTTTGAACGGCGAGCCGCGTATTGACGGCCGCGATACGCGCACCGTGCGCCCCATCAGCATCCGCACCGGCGTGCTGCCGCGCGCGCATGGCTCCGCGCTGTTTACGCGTGGCGAGACGCAAGCGCTTGTGGTGGCTACTTTAGGCACCAAGCAAGACGAGCAGATCATCGACGCGCTGCAAGGCGAGTACCGCGACCGCTTCATGTTCCACTACAACATGCCGCCGTTTGCCACTGGCGAAACCGGCCGCGTGGGCGCGCCCAAGCGCCGTGAAGTCGGCCATGGCCGCCTCGCAAAGCGCGCGCTTGTGCCGCTGCTCCCGTCTGCAGACGAATTCAGCTATTCGATCCGCGCGGTATCCGAGATTCTTGAGTCGAACGGTTCGTCGTCGATGGCATCGGTCTGCGGCGGCTGCTTAGCGCTGATGGATGCAGGCGTGCCGATGAAAGCGCATGTGGCCGGCATCGCCATGGGCCTGATCAAAGAAGACAACAAGTTCGCCGTGCTCACCGACATTCTGGGCGACGAAGATCATCTGGGCGATATGGACTTTAAAGTTGCCGGCACCGCGCAAGGCATTACCGCGCTGCAGATGGATATCAAAATCCAGGGTATCACCAAGGAAATCATGCAGGTTGCGCTGGCGCAGGCCAACGAGGCGCGCATGCACATCCTCGGCAAGATGGGTGAGGCCATGCAGGGCAGCCGCACCGAGCTGTCTGACTTTGCACCGCGCTGGATCACCATCAAGATCAACCCGGAGAAAATCCGCGACGTGATCGGCAAAGGCGGCGCCACCATCCGCGCGCTGACCGAAGAGACCGGCACGCAGATCGACATTACCGATGACGGCACCGTGACCATTGCCAGCGTAGATGCTGACAAAGGCCGCGAAGCGCAGCGCCGGATTGAAGAAATCACGATGGAAGTAGAAGTTGGCGCCGTGTACGAAGGCTCGGTGCTCAAACTGCTGGATTTCGGCGCGATTGTGTCTGTGCTGCCGGGCAAAGACGGCTTGCTGCACATCAGCCAGATCAGCCACGAGCGCGTCAAGGCCGTGGCCGATGTACTCAAAGAGGGCCAGAAAGTCCGCGTCAAGGTCATCGAGGCCGATGACAAAGGTCGCTTGCGTCTGTCGATGAAAGCCTTGATGGACGCGCCTGCGGGCGGCGATCCGGCGGCGCAGCAACAGCAGTAATTTTGGTTGAGCGTTGGGCGTCTAGCGTCCAGCGTTTAGGGTGAAAAGCGGAGTCCTCGGGCTCCGTTTTTTTTATGGGTCCCGCCATTCATTCGCTTAAATCCGCAGCTCACGCGCCGGCGTGTAGCCAGCGCCTGCGAACACGGCTAAAAACATCATTGGCAAATTTGTATAGCGCGGCGAAGGGGCAGGGCATGAAGCAAGTCGTGGTTGCGGCATTGGTTGGAGCGGCGGCCGGCATGGCGGGCGCGGTTGCGGTGATGGAAATTAAGTACGCGCCCGGCACCTGGTTCAGTATTTCAGGCGATCCGCAGAAGAAAGAGGAAACGCGCATCGCCCAAAAATTAGCGGCGCAGGATGTGCACTGCCTCTACAAAAGCGAGCGCTACAAACCAGGCGATGTGCTTGACGTGACGGAAGCCGGAGTCAAGATGGTCTGCACCGCTGGCACTGGCGGCAATGCCGGACAATGGCTACACGCCGTCGATCCACTCAAAGCGAAGTGATTCTCTTTCGCTCCCCGTATTTGTTAACATGACAACTACGGTCGGCAGTTCACCCAGGCGTTGCCGGAGCTATTCGCTCAGCTAAACCTGCCATCAAAACCCTTCAATTCGGATCACGTTGATTGTCGTGCCGCGTTGGAAGTCGGCAACCACCATCTATAAAACAGGTACGGCATGAACGGAGATTCCGCATGTCCAAAGAAACCATTGCGTATTACGCGCCGGATATTTCTGTGCTGGCGCGCTCGCTTGCCACTGAAACTGAAAAGCTTGAAAAGCCACCGAGTCATTTGAGCTGGCTCAACATCCTGTCGCGCGCGGCAGGGCACCGCAATTACCAAAGTCTGCGCGCTGCACACAACAAGCAGATGCCGCAGGCACAGCCAAGCGAAGCAGCACCTGTCGCGCTGTCTGAGCACGCCGCCAAGGCGCTCGGGCACTTTGATGAAATCGGCCGCCTCACGCGCTGGCCCAACAAGTTCTCGGTACAGCGTCTGGCGCTCTGGGGGCTGTGGATGCACGTGGATGCCAAGCGCGTGTACACCGAGCGCGAGATCACGGGCTTGCTGCGCAGCTTGAACTGCTTTGACGATCCTGTCACATTGCGGCGCGAGCTGATCAACATGAAAATGCTCTCGCGCAAACCAGACGGTTCTGCGTATCGCAAAGAGCAGGTGCGTGCGCCAGAAGAAGCTGCCGCGCTCATGCACGCTCTGCGGCAGCGCCTGCGCGCCACCATCGCCGCGCGCGGCCGCGGCACGCCGGCGTTTTCAATCCACTAAAGTAGAGCCTGCAAGGCCGTTTTTGCACTGAAAAGTGGCTCAAAAACGGCTTCTACGCAATATCCATACGCTTTTCCAGCCATTTTTGCTTGGAAATGCGCATGGATATTGCGTAGTCATTTATTGAATCGACATCCAATGACCAAGCTTTCCGTCAATCTGAACCGCATCGCACTATTGCGTAACTCGCGCGGCATCGGCATTCCCAATCTGCTGCATTTTGCGCAGTTGGCGGTGGATGCTGGCGCGGATGGGCTCACCGTGCATCCGCGGCCGGATCAGCGGCACATCACTGTGGCCGATGTGCATGCGTTGACGGCATTTATCAAGCAGAATCCGGGCATTGAGTTCAACATCGAAGGCAATCCGTTCACGAGCGGCGTGGCGGCGTTCATGCCGCTGGTGGCCGCTGCCAAGCCGCACCAATGCACGCTCGTGCCCGATGAAGACGCGCAGGCCACCAGCGATCACGGCTGGGATCTGAGCAAAGACGCCGCGCGTGTTGCACCCGTGGTGCGCGAGCTGAAAGCGCAGGGCTTTCGCGTGAGTTTGTTCATGGACCCTGATGCCGCGCAGATCAAGCGCGCGGCTGAAGTCGGTGCAGATCGCGTAGAGATGTACACCAAACCCTGGGCCGATGCCTGCGGCACGCCGCAGCAAGCGCAGGTGCTGGCGGCTTACGCGCAGGCCGCGCAAACCGCGCACGCGCTTGGCCTGCAAATCAATGTCGGGCACGATTTGAACTTGAACAATCTGCCCGCATTTGTGTCGAATGTGCCGGGCATTGCCGAAGCATCGATTGGCCACGCGCTCACCGCCGATGCACTCGAATATGGCTATAAAAACACTGTCGCCGCTTACAAAGCGGCGCTCAATCGCGAGCCGGTGCGTTTATAACAGCCGGTTTTTTTAATCACTGCCGCGGAGCAATCATCCATGGTCAACGCTGTATGCCGTACCATTATTGCCGGAGTGTTCTTTATGAGTTTTGCAGCATCGCAGCTGGAGGCTGCGCAGGACGATCCCTATCAATGGCTGGAAGACGTCTCCGGCAAAAAAGCGCTGGACTACGTCAAAGCGCAAAACGAAATTACGTTCAAGGAACTCAAGGCGCGGCCGGAATATGAGCCGATCCGCACCAAAGTGCTCTCGATTCTGAATGACAAGGCGCGCATTCCGTACGTGCGAAAGATGGGGCCGTACTACTACAACTTTTGGCGCGACGCGGCTAATCCGCGCGGGCTGTGGCGGCGTACGACGCTTGAGGAATATCGCAAGCCCGACCCCAAATGGGAGCTGGTGCTGGACTTGGACAAGCTCGCCAAAGATGAAAAAGAAAACTGGGTTTGGGACGGCGCCAATTGCCTGCCGCCCGCGTATGAGAAATGCTCGATCTCAGTTTCACGCGGCGGGGCGGACGCCAACGTAGTGCGTGAGTTTGATCTGACGACCAAGCAGTTCGTCAAAGACGGTTTTACGCTGCCCGAAGCTAAGAGCAGCGTGACCTGGCGCGACGCCAATACGCTGTACGTGGGCACCGATTTTGGCCCCGGCAGCATGACCGACAGCGGCTACCCGCGCGTGATCAAGCGCTGGTCGCGCGGCACACCGATTGCTCAGGCGCAAACGGTGTTTGAGGGCAAGCAAACCGATGTGGCGGCGTTTGCCTCGGTCGATCACACAAAAGGTTTTTTTCGCGAGCTGTTCGGCCGCTCGATCGCGTTTTACAACGCTGAGTATCAACTGCTCAAAGATGGCAAGTTCGTCAAATATGACATTCCTGCGGATGCGGATATTGGCACCTCGCGCGAGTGGCTCACCGTGCAACTGCGCAGCGACTGGAATGTGGGCGGCAAAACCTACAAGGCCGGCTCGCTGCTGGTTACGCAGCACGACGCGTTTTTGACTGGCGCGCGTGACTTCACGCTGCTGTTTGAGCCTACGGCCAAAACATCGCTGCAAGGCACAAGCTTTACGCGTAACGCGATTGTGCTCAATGTCAGCGACAACGTTTCGACCCGAATCTTTGAGGCCACTTTTGCTGGTGGCAAATGGACTCAACGCGAGCTCAAATTACCCAACAAAGGCACGGCGAGCGCTTCTGCAGTAGATCCGGATGAGTCTGACGCGCTGTGGGTGAATTATGTGGACTTTCTCACGCCCGATTCGCTTTACCTGACCGAGATCGGCAAAGATCTGCCTGCGGCCATCAAGTCGCGCCCCAGCTATTGGGACGCCAGCGCGGTGCAAGTGCAGCAGCTAGAGGCTAAAAGCAAAGACGGCACGATGATTCCGTACTTTGTTCTGAGCCGCAAAGACGCCAAACTGGAGGGCAAGAACCCGACGATTCTGTATGGCTACGGCGGCTTTGAAGTGCCGCAGGTGCCTTGGTACAGCGGCAGCATTGGCACGAGCTGGCTGGCGCGCGGGGGTGTGTTTGTGGTGGCCAATATCCGCGGTGGCGGCGAGTTTGGGCCAGCCTGGCATCAAGCGGCGCTCAAGGGCAACCGGCAAAGAGCGTTTGACGACTTTGCTGCAGTGGCAGAAGACCTGCACGCCCGCAAAATCACCAGCCCGCGCCATTTGGCGATTCAAGGCGGCAGCAACGGCGGCCTGCTGGTGGCCGCAGTGATGCTGCAGCGGCCGGAACTGTTCAGAGCCGTGGTGTGCCAAGTGCCGTTGACCGATATGCAGCGCTATCACAAGCTGCTGGCCGGCGCGTCGTGGATGGCGGAGTATGGTGACCCGGACAAGCCGGAAGACTGGGCGTTCCTGTCCAAATACTCGCCTTATCAAAACGTGAAGAAGGGTGTGAAATTGCCGCGCGTGTTGTTCACCACGTCCACGCGTGACGACCGGGTGCATCCCGGCCACGCACGCAAGATGTACGCGCGCATGAAAGAGCAGGGCCACAACGTGCTGTATTACGAAAACACTGAAGGCGGCCACGCCGGCGCGGCAGACAATGAGCAGACTGCCAAGCTGCTGGCGCTGGAATGGACCTTTTTGCTCAATGAATTGCGCTAGCTAAACTGCTCTACGCAATGTTTATGCGCCTTTTCAGGCAAAAATGCCTCAAAAGGCGCATGAATATTGCGTAGTCGCCTTTAAAACAGATATTGGAAGTTCCATGAGAGCCATCGAAATCCGCAAACCCGGCGGGCCGGAAATGCTCACCGTTTGCGCCCGGCCGCTGCCGCAGCTCAAAAGCGGCGAGGTGCTGATCAAGGTGCATGCCGCCGGCGTGAACCGGCCCGACATTTTGCAGCGCACCGGCAACTATCCGGTGCCGCCCGGTGCAAGCGATATTCCGGGGCTGGAGGTGGCCGGCACGGTGGTGGATGCGGGTGACACATCGCTTACCGCCGGCAGCGCCGTCTGCGCGCTGGTGCAGGGCGGCGGCTATGCGGAGTTTTGCGCTGCGCCGGCGGCGCTGTGCCTGCCGGTGCCCAAAGGGTTGTCGATGGTGCAAGCGGCCGGTCTGCCCGAAACATTTTTCACGGTCTGGAGCAACGTGTTTGACCGCGCCAAGCTTGGCACGCGCGAAGACGGCAGCAAAGAAACCCTGCTGGTGCACGGCGCATCCAGCGGCATTGGTGTGACGGCGGTGCAAGTGGCCAGCGCGCTGGGCCACACGGTGTATGGCACTGCCGGCGACGAGGCCAAGTGCAAAGCGGTCGAGGCGCTGGGCGCAGCCAAAGGCATCCAGTACAAACCGCAGGATGTCGCCGCCGAACTCAAAACGCTCACGACCGGGCGCGGTGTCGACGTGATTTTGGACATGGTGGGCGGCGACTACACCGCCCGCAACATCGACTGCCTGGCCGACGACGGCCGGATTGCGCTGATTGCCCTGCTGGGTGGCGCCAAGGCGCAGATTGACCTGGGCCAGATGCTGCGGCGGCGCTTGAGCCTTTCTGGCTCCACGTTGCGGCCCCGCAGCGTGGCGTTTAAAGCTGCGTTGGTTGAGAAACTGACAACCCACGTGTGGCCATTGCTGGAATCGGGCCGGATCAAACCGGTCGTGCATGCGACTTTTCCGCTCACCCAGGCGGTTCAGGCGCACCGCATGATGGAATCTTCACAACATGTGGGCAAGATCATTCTGAGCGTTCTGGAGCAACCGGGTTAAACTATTGGGCTTTGCTCAACCGCGCCCGATCAATGCCACGCAAGCTTGTCGCTGGAAACTGGAAAATGCACGGCACGCTGCCGGCCAACGCCAAACTGCTGGCGGCGCTGGAGCAGGGCGTATTGGCTAGCGATTGCGAGGTAGCTGTATGCGTGCCCGCGCCTTATCTGGCGCAGGCTTCACAAGCATTGCTAGGCAGCGCGGTAGCGTGGGGCGCGCAGGATTGCTCGGCCCACAAGCAGGGTGCCTTTACCGGCGAAGTCAGTGCGGCAATGTTGACCGATTTTGGCTGCCGCTACGTGATTGTGGGCCACTCAGAGCGGCGGCAGTACCACGGCGAAACCAGCGCGCTGGTGGCCGAAAAGATGTTGCAGGTGCTGGAAGCAGGCTTAAGTCCCATCGTGTGCATAGGCGAAACCCTGGCGCAGCGCGAAGCAGGGCAGACGGATGAAGTCGTGGCTACGCAAGTGCAAGCCGCCATTGATGCGCTCAAACGCGTTGATGAAATGCAATGGATTTGGCGTGTTGTGATTGCCTATGAGCCGGTTTGGGCCATTGGCACGGGCAAAACTGCATCGCCCGAGCAAGCGCAACAGGTGCATGCAGCAATTCGCCGCCAATGGCAGGGTGCGTTTGCAGACCATGCCAAGCACTTGCGCGTGCTGTATGGCGGCAGCATGAAGGCCGGCAATGCCGCCAGCTTGATGGCGCAGGCAGATATTGATGGGGGCCTCGTTGGCGGAGCGTCGCTGGTGGCCGAGGAGTTTTTGGCGATTGTTGCTGCAGCAAAAACAACTGCTGCAGCGTGAACATCTTTAAGAGAAGTTTCAGGAGTTTGTGATGCAAGTGATGGGAACAGTGTTGGTGCTGGTGCAACTGGCAAGCGCCATTGGTGTGGTGATTTTGGTGTTGCTGCAGCATGGTAAAGGCGCAGATATGGGTGCGGCATTTGGCAGCGGCACATCCGGCAGCCTGTTTGGCGCGAGCGGATCGGCCAACTTTCTGTCGCGCACAACCGCAGTGCTGGCGACGATCTTTTTCTTGGCCACGCTGGGTCTGGCTTACGTGGCCACCAGCACTCCCAAAACTGCGACTGGCGGTGTGATGCAAAACGCTCCCGCCACGCCGGCAGTGCCTGGCGGCGCTCCGGCTGCAGCACCTGGCACTACGCCTGCTGCAACGGCTCCTGCCGCGGCGACCTCGCCAACGGCTGCTCCAGCAGCGCCCGCGGTACCCGGTGGCGCGCCTGCCGAGAGCAAGCCAGAGTCCAAGTAGGACAAACGCTCTAGGCGCAGTCGAGAAATTGACCGCAAAAAACCGTGCCACGCGCACGGTTTTTTATTGACAGAAAAGTGCGTGCTGCGGCGCAAGAAATGCGCATCAGTTGCGATATACTCTCGGGGTTTAGCCGACGTGGTGAAATTGGTAGACACGCTATCTTGAGGGGGTAGTGGCGAAAGCTGTGCGAGTTCGAGTCTCGCCGTCGGCACCAAGAGAATTGCGCTAGAAAAGCTGGGCTGTCAGTTCCTCAAACTGACAAATCATCGCGGGGTCGTTTGCTGCAAGGCGAGCGTTTCCGCTCTAACTGGTCAATACACACCGCAGGCACGAATTCGATGAGTCTCGAAGGTTACCTACCGGTCATCCTGTTCATTGTTGTTGGGCTGGTGGTCGGCTTTGCGCTGACCGGCATGGGCTGGATCGTTGGGCGCCAGGCGCCCGACGCGGAAAAACTTTCGCCCTACGAGTGCGGTTTTGAAGCGTTTGAAGACGCACGGATGAAGTTTGATGTGCGCTACTACCTCGTCGCCATTCTCTTTATCCTGTTTGACCTCGAAATCGCGTTTCTCTTTCCGTGGGGCATCGCGCTGCGGGAAGTAGGCATGGTCGGCTTCTGGGCGGCGATGATGTTCCTGGCCATTTTGGTCGTAGGCTTTGTCTATGAGTGGAAAAAAGGTGCGCTGGATTGGGAATGAGGCTGGAGTAAACCAAAATGGCGATCGAAGGCGTTTTATCTGAAGGCTTTGTCACCACAAGTGTTGACAAGGTGGTGAACTGGGCGCGCAACGGCTCGATGTGGCCGATGACGTTCGGTCTGGCTTGCTGCGCGGTGGAAATGATGCACGCAGGCGCTGCTCGCTATGACTTGGACCGATTTGGTGTGGTGTTTCGTCCCAGTCCGCGCCAGGCAGATGTGATGATCGTTGCGGGTACGCTGTGCAACAAGATGGCGCCCGCGCTGCGCAAAGTCTATGACCAGATGCCGGAGCCGCGCTGGGTGATCAGCATGGGTTCATGCGCCAATGGCGGTGGCTACTACCACTACAGCTACTCGGTGGTGCGCGGCTGCGACCGCATTGTGCCGGTGGACATTTACGTACCGGGCTGCCCACCTACTGCTGAAGCGCTGATCTACGGCATCTTGCAGTTGCAGAACAAAATCCGCCGAACCAATACGATTGCGCGCTGATTGCATGACACCGCTTGAACAACTCGAAAACAGCGTGCGCTCAGCGCTTGGCAGCAAGCTCAAGTCGCTGAAAATCGCGCTTGGTGAACTGACCATTGAAGTTGCTGCTGTGGATTACATTGCGGCTGCACAAATTTTGCGCGACCACGCAGACCTCTCGTTTGAACAATGCGTCGACCTGTGCGGCATGGACTATTCGGCTTACAAACATGGTGCTTACGACGGCCCGCGCTATGCCATAGTGCTGCATCTGTTGTCTGTCAATCACAACCATCGCCTGCGTTTGCGCACCTTTGCGCCGGACGATGATTTTCCGGTCGTGGATTCGGTGATGGATGTTTGGCCCGCGGTTGGTTGGTATGAGCGTGAAGCGTTTGACTTGTACGGAATCATCTTCGAAGGCCACAGTGATTTGCGCCGCATCCTCACCGATTATGGGTTTATCGGGCATCCGTTCCGCAAGGATTTTCCGCTTTCCGGCAATGTTGAGATGCGTTATGACCCTGAGCAGCGGCGCGTGATCTACCAACCTGTCACTATCGAGCCGCGCGAGATTACGCCGCGCGTGATTCGTGAAGAAGGCTATGGCGAGGGTTTTCGCAATGGCTGATATCAAGAACTACACGCTGAATTTTGGCCCGCAACATCCCGCTGCGCACGGTGTGCTGCGGCTCGTGCTTGAGCTGGACGGCGAGGTCATTCAACGCGCCGATCCGCACATCGGCTTGCTGCATCGTGCGACCGAAAAGCTAGCGGAACACAAAACCTTCATCCAGTCGCTGCCGTATATGGACCGGTTGGATTACGTGTCGATGATGTGCAACGAGCATGCCTACTGCCTGGCGATTGAAAAACTGCTCGGGCTGGAAGTGCCTGTACGTGCGCAGTACATCCGCGTGATGTTTGATGAAATCACTCGCATTCTCAATCACTGCCTGTGGATTGGCGCACACGGTCTGGACGTGGGTGCAATGGCCGTCTTTTTGTACGCGTTCCGCGAGCGTGAAGACTTGATGGACTGCTACGAAGCCGTGTCTGGCGCACGCTTGCATGCTGCTTACTATCGACCAGGTGGTGTATACCGTGATCTGCCTGATCGCATGCCGCAATACCGTCAGTCGGGCTCGCTGAGCAAGGCTGATGTTGCCCGACGTAATGAAGACCGCTCAGGGTCGCTACTGGATTTTCTTGAATCCTTTACGCAGCGCTTTCCCGGCTATGTGGACGAGTATGAAACGCTGCTGACGGACAACCGCATTTGGAAGCAGCGTCTGGTAGGAATTGGCACGGTGGATGCAGATCGCGCGAAGGCGCTAGGGTTTACGGGGGCGATGCTGCGTGGATCCGGTGTGGCCTGGGATCTGCGCAAACACCAGCCTTATGAGGTTTACGATCTGCTGGATTTTGATATTCCAGTAGGAACCAACGGCGACTGCTATGACCGCTATCTGGTGCGCGTGGAAGAAATGCGCCAGAGCAACCGCATTATTAAGCAGTGTATCGATTGGCTGCGCAAGAATCCCGGCCCTGTGATTACGGACAATCACAAGATTGCACCGCCGGCGCGCTTAGAGATGAAGTCCAGCATGGAAGAGCTGATCCATCATTTCAAGCTCTTTACTGAAGGCTTTCATGTGCCGGAAGGCGAAGCATACGCGGCGGTTGAACATCCCAAGGGCGAGTTTGGCATCTACCTCGTGAGTGATGGCGCAAATAAGCCGTACAGACTCAAGATTCGTGCGCCCGGATTCGCGCATCTGCAGTCGCTCGATGAAATGTCTCGTGGCCACATGATTGCCGATGCTGTGACCATTATTGGCACACAAGACATTGTGTTTGGCGAGATTGACCGTTGATGAGCATGCTGACCGAACAAACTAAAGCGCGGTTTGACCGTGAAGTGGCTAAGTACCCGTCCGATCAAAAGGTATCGGCGGTGATGGCTTGTTTGGCCATCATCCAGCAGGAGCAGGGCTGGGTGAGTGATGAAGCGCAGGAGCTGGTTGCGGGCTATTTGGAGATGCCTCCGATCGCAGTGCGAGAAGTCGCCACCTTCTACAACATGTACAACTTGCAGCCGGTGGGCAAGTTCAAGCTGAACGTTTGCACCAACTTGCCTTGTCAGTTGCGCGATGGGCAGAAGGCGCTGCACTATCTAGAGCAGAAGCTCGGCGTAGAAGAGGGCGGCACGACAGCCGACGGCGTGTTCACGCTGCAAAAGTGTGAATGCTTGGGTGCTTGTGCAGACGCGCCGGTAATGCTGGTGAATGACCGGCATATGGTCAGCTACATGAGTAATGACAAGCTCGATCAACTTATTGACGGTCTGCGCAAGCAGGCGGGAGCTTAAAGCCATGGGTGCGTTTGATCCTAAGCTTCTTGATGCAGGTTTTCTCGCCCAGTTTCAAGCGACAGGGCAGGAAACGTGTTTTCACGGCCGTCATATCAATCCGCAGATTTATGCGCAGCTTGATGGTAAGAACTGGCGTCTGAAAGACTATCTGGCACGCGGCGGATATTCAGCCCTGCGCAAAGTGGTCTCCAGCATGACGCCGGAGCAGGTGATCGCTGAGGTCAAAGCATCTGCGCTGCGCGGCCGCGGCGGTGCTGGCTTTCCGACCGGGCTGAAGTGGAGCTTCATGCCTGCGAAACTGCCGGTTCAAAAGTACCTGGTATGCAACTCCGACGAAGGTGAACCCGGCACCTGTAAAGACCGCGATATCCTGCACTACAACCCGCATATCGTGATTGAGGGTATGGCAATTGCGGCCTACGCGATGGGCATTTCGGTAGGTTACAACTACATCCACGGCGAGATCTTCGATACCTACAACCGGTTTGAAGAAGCGCTTGAAGAAGTACGTGCCGCAGGTTTGCTTGGCAACAATATTGCCGGCAGCACATTCAATTTTCAGCTGCACGCGTTTCATGGCTTTGGTGCCTACATCTGCGGCGAAGAAACCGCGCTGCTCGAATCGCTTGAAGGAAAAAAAGGCCAGCCACGATTCAAACCGCCTTTTCCGGCGAGTTTTGGCCTGTATGGCAAGCCGACTACGATCAACAACACAGAGACGTTCGCTGCCGTTCCGTGGATCATCAACAACGGCGGTGACGCGTATCTCAAAATCGGCAAACCCAACAACGGCGGCACAAAGCTTTTTTCGGTCAGCGGTGATGTACAGCAACCGGGCAACTATGAAGTGCCGATGGGGACGCCGTTTGCCAAGCTGCTTGAGCTTGCCGGAGGAATGCGCCCCGGCCGTAAGCTGAAGGCCGTTATACCTGGTGGATCTTCGATGCCGGTTTTGCCTGCGGACATCATGATGGCAACCGATATGGATTATGACTCCATTGCCAAGGCGGGTTCCATGCTGGGGTCTGGCGCTGTCATTGTGATGGACGACACCCGCTGCATGGTGAAGAGCTTGCTGCGGCTGTCATATTTTTATATGCACGAAAGCTGCGGTCAGTGCACTCCCTGCCGCGAAGGTACGGGTTGGCTATGGCGCATGATTCACCGCATTGAACACGGCCAAGGCCGCATGGAAGACCTTGATTTGCTCAACAGCGTGAGTGACAACATTCAGGGCCGTACGATCTGCGCGCTGGGTGATGCAGCCGCGATGCCCGTGCGCGCCATGATCAAGCACTTCCGTGGTGAGTTTGAGCATCATATCCATCACAAAACATGTGCTGTGCCAAAGTACGACTGACAAGGGTTAACCAGATTCATGATTGAAGTCACAATCGACGGGCAAAAAGTAGAAGTGCTTGAGGGCAGCATGGTGATGCATGCCGTTGAGAAACTAGGCCAATACGTGCCGCATTTTTGCTATCACAAAAAACTGTCGATCGCAGCCAATTGCCGCATGTGCCTGGTGGAAGTTGAGAAGGCACCTAAACCCATGCCTGCATGCGCTACACCGGTGAGCCAGGGCATGATCGTTCATACTAAGAGCGAAAAAGCCGTCAAAGCGCAGCAAGGTGTGATGGAGTTTCTGCTGATCAACCATCCGCTGGATTGTCCGATTTGTGACCAAGGCGGTGAGTGCCAGCTGCAGGACCTTGCTGTGGGCTACGGCACAGGCGCAAGCCGTTACACGGAAGAAAAGCGGGTTGTGTTTCACAAATCGCTTGGGCCGCTGGTTAGTGCAGAGGAGATGTCGCGCTGTATTCATTGCACGCGCTGCGTCCGCTTTGGACAGGAGATTGCCGGTGTAATGGAGCTTGGCATGCTCAATCGTGGCGAGCATGCGGAGATCACGTCTTTCCTGGGCAGAACTGTTGACTCTGAATTGTCGGGGAACATGATTGATGTGTGTCCGGTGGGCGCGCTGACAAGCAAACCATTCAGATACGCAGCGCGTACTTGGGAGCTTGCGCGCCGCAAGGCGATCAGTCCGCATGATTCTCTTGGTGCGAATCTTGTGGTGCAAGTGAAGAATAACCGCGTGATGCGCGTGGTTCCGCAAGAAAATGAAGCGGTTAATGAGTGCTGGATTTCTGACCGCGACCGGTTTAGCTATGAAGGGTTGAACAGCGAAGACCGTCTGACCGTCCCGATGGTCAAGCGCGATGGGCAGTGGCAAGCGACGGATTGGGCCACCGCACTGGCGACAGCAGTAGCGGGTATACAAGAGAGCAAAAAAGCGGGCGGAGCCGCGGTAATCGGTGCCTTGTTTAGCGCATCCAGCACCGTCGAAGAAGTGTTTCTTCTGAATAAGGTCGTACGTACGCTGGATTCGGACAATATTGATTTCCGCCTGCGCATGCATGATTTTTCTCTGGACGCAGCGCGTGTTGGGGTGCCGTGGTTGGGTATGCCTATTGAAGAGGTCGCGACCCTGGACAGAATGCTTGTCGTTGGCAGCTTTTTGCGCAAGGATCATCCACTGTTGGCAGCGCGGGTGCGCAGTGCAGTCAAGCGCGGCGGCAAGGTATCGGTTGTCCATTCTGCAGACGACGATTTGCTGATGCCTTTGGCGTCGAAATGCATCGTTCCGCCATCTGCTATCCCGGCCGTTCTTGCTGAAATCGCAGTCGCGATTGCGCGTGAAAAAGGTCTAGCTGTTCCTGAACAATTTGCTGGCATTCAAGTGCGCGAATGCGCTGCTGTTGCTGCAAAGAGCCTTGCCGGCGGCCAGCGTGCGGGCGTCTTGCTCGGCAACTTCGCTGTCAATCATCCCCAAGCAAGCGCAATCCAGGCAACACTTGCTTGGATATCCAACGCGCTGAATGCACGACTTGGCGTTCTCACTGAGCAGGCGAATACGGTTGGTGCATATGCACTAGGCGCGTATCACCGGCAAGGAGCGGTTAAAGCGTCCAAAGCGACCGTCTTGCTAAATGTCGAGCCTGCACTTGACGCCGGTAATGGCGCAGAGCTTGTTAAGCAGCTTAAAGAAGCCTCATGCGTGATTGCGCTGACAGCGTATAAGTCTGCGGTGCATGATGTGGCGACGGTGATGCTCCCAATCACACCGTTTACAGAAACCGCTGGTAGCTTTGTGAACGCCGCTGGTCAGCTGCAATTATTCACTGCTGCAGTACCTCCGTTTGGCGAGAGCCGGCCTGCGTGGAAAGTGCTGCGGGTGCTCGGCACGCAGCTTGAACTTCCAGGCTTTGACTTCGACTCTGCTGAGAGTGTGCGTGTCGCGGCATTGGGTGATGGATCAAGCCTTACGCAAAAGCTCTCGAACTTGGTGGAGATCAAGTTATCCACGCCTAATGGTGTTGCTCAAGGTATTGAGCGCGTGGCCGACGTGCCGATCTACCATGCGGACGCGATTGTCCGCCGTGCAGAGTCCTTGCAACAAACCGCAGATGCCAAAGCACCTGTAGCGCTGCTGAATCCACAAGACATTTCAAAGCTCGGCTTGCAGGCTGGTCAGATGGTACGAGTAAGCAGCGACACAGGTGAAGTGCTGCTACGCGCAACCGCATCGGATCGTGTGGCCGCTGGTTCTGCTCGGATTTCCACCTCGCGCAACGAAACTGCAGCGCTTGGCGATATGTTTGGTCTCTTGAAGATCGGTGCGGCATGAACGAGTTGCTCGCCACCATCAATTCGACGGGTACTCAGTATCTTGGCACCGCGTGGCCGGTTGTTTGGAATTTGGTCAAGATTGTCGGCATTGCGTTGCCGCTGATTATCTGCGTGGCGTTTCTGACCTTGTGGGAACGCAAAATGATTGGCTGGATGCATGTGCGTCTTGGGCCAAATCGTGTTGGCCCGCTTGGCCTTCTCCAGCCTTTTGCAGACACTATCAAGCTGTTGCTCAAGGAAGTCATTATCCCGACCAATGCGAGCAAGGTGCTCTATATCGTTGCGCCCGTAATGACAATCATGCCTGCGCTGGCGGCTTGGGCCGTCATCCCGTTTGGTCCTGAGCAGGCACTGGCTAACGTGAACGCGGGTTTGCTCTACATCATGGCCATCACGTCAATCGGCGTTTATGGAGTCATTCTTGCCGGTTGGGCATCCAACTCCAAGTACGCTTTTTTGGGCGCTATGCGCGCTTCTGCCCAGATGGTGAGCTATGAGCTTGCAATGGGTTTCGTGCTTGTCGCAGTTCTGGTGGTTTCAGGTTCGTTGAACATGACCGAAATTGTGCTCATGCAAACGCGCGGAACGTTCGCAGACATGGGGTTGAACTTTCTATCCTGGAATTGGCTGCCGCTGCTGCCTTTGTTCGTGATTTACGTTATTTCGGCAGTGGCAGAGACGAACCGTCATCCGTTTGACGTTGTGGAAGGCGAGTCAGAAATTGTCGCAGGCCATATGGTGGAGTATTCCGGAATGGCATTTGCCGTTTTCTTTCTCGCCGAATACGCCAACATGATTCTGCTCTCGTGCTTGGCGTCGATCATGTTCCTGGGTGGATGGCAAGCGCCGATCGATTCTGCGCTGTTCAATGCAGTGCCTGGGTGGTTGTGGCTCGGGATCAAGACATTCTTTGTCGTATCGCTATTTGTCTGGTTTCGCGCATCTTTCCCGCGCTATCGCTATGACCAGATCATGCGGTTAGGATGGAAGATATTCATTCCGATTACCGGCGTCTGGGTAGTCGTTGCAGCAGCTTGGGTGATGTCGCCCTGGAATATCTGGAAGTAACAGGTACCTGCCATGGAAGCAGTAAAAGATTTCTTGAGTAGTCTAATGCTTGGTGAGCTCCTTAAAGGGATGAAGCTCACCGGCAAGTACATGTTTGCGCGCAAAATCACAGTGCAGTATCCCGAAGAAAAAACACCGATGTCGCCCCGGTTTCGCGGTTTACACGCGCTGCGCCGTTATGACAATGGTGAAGAGCGCTGTATAGCGTGCAAGCTGTGCGAAGCCGTTTGCCCGGCGCTGGCAATTACCATCGAAAGTGAAATACGCGCAGATGGAACGCGCCGCACGACGCGTTATGACATTGATCTGACCAAATGTATTTTTTGCGGTTTTTGCGAAGAGTCCTGCCCAGTGGATTCAATCGTTGAAACGCATATTCACGAATATCACGGCGAGAAACGTGGTGATCTGTACTTCACCAAGGATATGCTGCTCGCGGTGGGTGATCGCTACGAGAAAGAGATCGCCGCTAACCGCCAGCAGGACGCGGCATACCGCTAGGCGCACGATACGTTATGGACTTTCGCATACCACTTTTTCTCATAGCGCCACTGCTGGCAGCTGGGATTACGCAGTTTCTCGGCGGATCTCTTAATCTGACGCTCTTCTTCGCCTTTGCAACTATTACTGTGTTGTCTGCTGTCTGTGTGATTACAGTCAAAAATCCAGTGTATGCAGCCTTATTTCTCGTACTGGGCTTCTTCACCACTGCAATGATCTGGATGTTGCTGAAAGCCGAGTTTCTAGCGATTGTGTTGGTGCTCGTCTACGTCGGTGCGGTGATGGTGCTGTTTCTTTTCGTAGTGATGATGCTGGATGTGAACTTCACCAAACTTAGGGAGGGGTTCTCTCGGTATCTGCCGCTCGGGTTGACGGTTGGCGGCATCATGGTGCTGGAAATGGCTGCCGTTCTGATTAAGTCTTACGGTAATGTTCCTGAGACGCGGGCTGCATCAATACCTGGCAACAACACTAAAGCGCTTGGCCAGTTGTTATTCACTGATTACGTGTTTCATGTACAGGTTGCCGCCGTGATCTTGCTTGTAGCAATGATTGCTGCGATATCGCTCACGCTACGCCGGCGTAAAGATGTCCGCTACAACGATCCAAGCGCAGCGGTGCGTGTAAAAGCTTCAGACCGCTTGCGAGTCGTTTCTATGCTGGCGGTGTCTGCAAGGGGGGAAGCGCCTGGTTCGCAACCTCGGGATGGTGAAAGCATTAAAGGCTAGCGCTCAGTCAAAGAATACTAAGAGAAGAAAACTTGCTCACACTTGCTCACTTCCTCGTTCTCGGGGCTGTTCTGTTTGCCCTGTCGATCGTAGGCATTTTCTTGAATCGTCGTAATGTCATCATCTTGTTGATGGCTATCGAGTTGATGCTGCTCGCTGTAAACATTAACTTTGTGGCGTTCAGTCACTTTATGGGCGACGCTGCAGGGCAGGTATTTGTGTTTTTCATTCTCACTGTGGCGGCGGCAGAATCGGCGATCGGTCTGGCCATTCTTGTGGTGCTGTTCCGTAACCTCGATACCATCAACGTCGACGAACTCGACACGCTTAAAGGCTGACAGGGATGAAAACAGCCTATCTCATCGCAGCATTTGCTCCTCTGGCCGGAGCAGTTTTGACAGGAATTTGGGGCACTGCTTTCGGCGGCCGCAAGATCGGTCGTGGCCTTGCGCACTGGATTTGTATTCTGGGTGTGCTGGCATCTGCCCTGGCCTCCGCCTGGACGCTGGCGGACGTGCTTGCTGGCAATGTTTTCAACGGAACGCTATATCAATGGGCGACTGTAGGCGGCATTAAGTTCGAAGTCGGGTTCCAGATAGATACTCTTTCCGCCATGATGATGTGTGTGGTTACCTGGGTGTCCCTGATGGTCCATATTTACACCATCGGCTATATGGAAGAAGACGCTGGGTACCAACGCTTCTTTGCGTATATATCTCTGTTCACTTTCAGCATGATGATGCTGGTGATGAGCAACAACATGCTCCAGCTGTTCTTTGGCTGGGAAGCAGTCGGGTTGGTGTCTTATTTGCTGATTGGATTCTGGTACAAAAAGCCGACTGCAATCTACGCCAATCTGAAAGCCTTCCTGGTCAACCGCGTTGGCGACTTTGGTTTCATTCTGGGCATCGGTCTGGTACTGGCGTACACCGGCTCAATGAACTATTCCGAAGTGTTCGCTAAAGCACCGTCGCTTGCGGGCGCGCAGTTTCCCGGGACTGACTGGTCTGTGGTTACCGTCGCTTGTATTTGCTTGTTCATTGGGGCAATGGGTAAGAGCGCGCAGTTCCCTTTACATGTCTGGTTGCCCGACTCAATGGAAGGGCCAACGCCGATTTCGGCACTTATCCATGCTGCGACCATGGTGACTGCAGGTATTTTTATGGTCGCGCGCATGTCACCACTGTATGAGCTGTCTTCCACCGCCTTGTCGTTTGTGATCATCATCGGTGCGATCACTGCGCTGTTCATGGGGTTCATGGGCATCATCCAGAACGATATCAAGCGGGTGGTTGCGTATTCCACGCTGTCGCAGCTGGGTTATATGACTGTTGCGCTTGGCGCGTCTGCCTACAGCGTCGCTATTTTCCATTTGATGACGCACGCGTTCTTTAAAGCGCTGCTGTTTCTGGCAGCCGGCTCGGTCATCATCGGCATGCATCACGAGCAAGATATACGCCGCATGGGCGGACTGTGGAAGTACATGAAAATCACGTGGATCACGTCGTTGATTGGCTCGCTTGCGCTGATTGGCACACCACTCTTCGCGGGCTTTTACTCCAAAGACAGCATTATTGAGGCGGTGAAGTTCTCAAATATTTTTGGCTCTGGTTTTGCTTACGCAGCTGTAATGATTGGTGTGTTCGTCACCGCGTTTTATTCATTCCGGATGTACTTTCTGGTATTTCACGGCAAAGAGCGCTTCCGAGAGCCGCACGCGCACAGCGACGCGCATGGCCATGATGATCACGGGCACGCGCACGAGCCACATGAGTCTCCCGCGGTGGTGACTGTTCCGCTGATGGTGCTGGCAATCCCATCCGTTGTGATCGGTGCGATTGCCATTGCCCCCATGCTTTTTGGCGACTTCTTCAAAGATGTCATCAAGGTCGACGCCGTAGCGCACCCGGCGATGACCAAGCTTGCAGAGCACTGGCAGCATTTTGCTCACAACATGCCCGGATGGCTTGGAATGGCTCTGCACTCAGTGGTGACCCCCGTCTTTTGGCTTGCTGCGGCCGGGGTTGCCAGTGCCTGGTATATCTACCTGCGCAATCCGCAAATCGCCACCAAGGCGAAGCGTATGTTTGCGCCGCTCTATACCTTGCTTGAAAACAAGTATTACATGGACCGCATCAACGAAATCGTATTTGCGGGTGGCAGTTTGCTGCTCGGGCGTGGCCTGTGGAAACGCGGTGATCAGCAAATGATCGACGGTGCGTTGGTTAATGGCAGCGCAAGCGCAGTGGGCTGGATCGCCTCCGTTGTGCGCTACTTTCAGACTGGTTATATCTATCACTACGCATTCGCGATGATTTTGGGTGTGCTGGTGCTTTTAACTTTTTTTGCGCGCGTTATCGCGGTGAACTGATTTCTCTATGCAGACCTTGCCGCTTCTCTCAATGGCCATTTGGATGCCGATCGCATTTGGGCTGGCGCTGCTCGCTTTTGGTAATGATCAACACCCGCGCGTGGTACGTACGGTTGCGCTGATTGGCGCGCTTGCCAGTTTTCTGATCACGATCCCCATCTACGCCGGCTTTGATGTGATGAGCAGTGGCATGCAGTTTGTGGAAAAAGCAGTCTGGATCAGCCGCTTTAATGTGCACTATGCGCTTGGCGTCGATGGTATTTCCCTATGGTTTGTGCTTCTGACCGCCTTTATCACCGTCATCGTAGTGATTTCGGCTTGGGAAGTGATAGAAGAGCGCGTCGCGCAGTACATGGCAGCGTTTCTGATTCTTTCCGGGCTGATGGTGGGTGTATTCACCGCAACGGACGCGCTGCTTTTTTACGTCTTCTTTGAAGCAACGTTGATACCGATGTACATCATCATCGGTGTGTGGGGCGGCGCGAATCGTGTGTACGCTGCGGTCAAGTTTTTCTTATATACGCTGCTTGGTTCGCTATTGATGCTCGTAGCGTTGGTCTACCTTTACAACAAATCGGGCGGATCGTTTGACTTATTGACTTGGCACAAGTTACCGCTTCCGCTGGATGCGCAAACGCTGCTGTTCTTCGCCTTCCTGATCGCCTTTGCCGTCAAAGTGCCGATGTGGCCTGTGCATACTTGGCTGCCTGACGCGCACGTAGAGGCGCCCACAGGCGGTTCGGTCGTGCTCGCAGCCATTATGCTTAAGTTGGGTGCCTATGGGTTCTTGCGGTTTTCATTACCGATTGCACCAGACGCCAGCCATCAACTGTCAAGCTTCATGATTGCTCTATCGCTCATTGCGGTCGTTTACATCGGCTTGGTCGCGCTAGTGCAGGAGGACATGAAGAAGCTGGTCGCATATTCGTCCATTGCGCACATGGGTTTTGTTACGCTCGGCTTCTTTATGTTTGACCGGGCGCAGCCGCTGAATCAGTCGCTCGCGATGCAGGGCGCGATTGTGCAGATGATTTCTCATGGCTTCATTTCCGGCGCTATGTTTCTTTGCATTGGCGTCATGTATGACCGCATGCATTCCCGGAAAATTTCTGACTATGGTGGTGTGATCAACACTATGCCCAAGTTCGCGGCCTTGTTCCTGCTCTTTGCCATGGCGAACTGCGGTCTACCGGCAACCAGCGGCTTTGTCGGCGAGTTTTTCGTGATTCTTGGCGCGGTCAAATACAACTTCTGGATTGCGCTACTCGCAGCCAGTACATTGATCTTTGGCGCTGCGTATTCGCTGTGGATGTACAAGCGCGTCGTATTCGGTGATGTAGCCAATGACAACGTTGCACAGCTCAAAGACGTCAATGGCCGTGAATTTTTCATGCTGCTGATCATGGCAGTGGCAGTGATCTGGATGGGGCTGTTCCCCAAGCCGGTCGCAGACGTGACTGCCGCCTCCGTGGATGCACTGCTCAAACATGTTGCGCAGCCAAAAATCTAGACCGGTGACCGTGTACTCATGACCCGTATCGACCTCATAGCTGTCTTTCCCGAGCTGTTTTTGCTCGTATGGGCATGCGCGCTATTGCTCGCGGATTTGTTCGTCAAGGATCGCCGCCTGATCCACTGGGGTGCGCTGATTGGTATCGGTGTGCTGACGATCCTTTCGATTGGATACCTGCAAGCCGGTACATCACTGCGAGCATTTGGCAACGCATTTGCCAATGATCAGCTCTCTAACTTGCTAAAAATCGGCGCATATTTGGCGACTGCGGCCACGCTCATCATGTCGCGCCAGTATCTTAAGGACCGTGATCTGCTCAAAGGCGAGTTCTACAGTCTCGCATTGTTTGCGCTGCTGGGGCAGATGGTGATGATTTCTGCCACCAATCTGCTGACGGTTTACCTTGGGCTTGAATTGATGTCGCTCGCGCTCTATGCGCTGGTGGCCTTGCATCGTGATGACCGGGTTGCCACTGAGTCCGCAATGAAGTACTTCGTATTGGGTGCGCTTGCATCGGGCTTTTTGCTCTACGGCATCTCAATGCTTTACGGCGCAACCGGCTCATTTGATTTGCAGCAAATCATCAAAGTGATCGGATCAGGTGAGGCTAACAAGCAGATATTGGTCTTTGCGTCGGTGTTTATCGTTGCGGGGCTGGCGTTCAAATTTGGCGTGGCGCCGTTTCATATGTGGCTGCCGGATGTTTACCAAGGCTCGCCCACAGCGGTAACGCTATTGCTGGCCGGCGCACCAAAGATCGCTGCGCTTGCGCTGGCGCTGCGTATCTTGGTTGAAGGCATGCTGCCGATTGCGCCGGATTGGCAACCCATGCTGTGGTTCGTCGCAGTGCTGTCGCTTTTGATCGGTAATTTAACGGCGATTGTGCAGACCAACTTCAAACGCATGCTCGCGTACTCAACCATCGCGCATATGGGCTTTGTGGCTTTTGGCCTTTCTGCCGGCTATGTGGGCGGTAACAGCCTGAACGCGGCAGATGCCTACAGCGCCGCAACCTTCTATATGCTGACCTATGTGCTCACTACACTGGGAACGTTTGGCATGATCATGTTGCTCGCCGGCAAGGGTTTCGAGGCAGATTGCATTGAAGATCTGCGTGGCTTGAATAAGCGGCATCCAGGCCTTGCAGTGTTGATGTTGATTTTGATGTTCTCACTCACGGGCATCCCACCGACTGTGGGCTTTTATGGCAAGCTTGCTGTTATCCAAGTGCTTGTCAGTGCTGGTCAGATCGGTCTTGCGGTGTTTGCCGTTTTGGCTTCGCTGATTGGTGCGTTCTATTACTTGCGCGTGGTCAAATTCATGTACTTTGATCAGCCTGTGGCGCAGCAGGCTCCATTGCCAACCGTTGCGCAGTCGTCGATGGTGGTGCTGTCATGTTCCGGTGCCGCGGTTCTTCTTCTTGGCTTGATGCCTGGGCCGCTGTTTGAACTGTGCAGCGCGACCATCAGCAAAATGCTCGGCGTCTGAATCTTTGCGTACCGATCTCGCGGCACTTCTGTTTGTCATTTTTGGCTTTGTAGCCGCCAGCTTGCCATTTTTCTTTTCACGGTGGGCGCTGGTATTGGCAAGACCGAGTGCCAAACCATTCATTTTGTACGCTGTTGAATCCTTTGTTCTATTTGCGTTTGTGGTCGGCGGGTTTGCTGTGTGGGAAGCGCGCAGCGGTCAGCGCTCACCGCAAGATTGGGAATACTACGCGGTCATGGTGTGCCTGTGGTTGGTTGCCGCGTTTCCCGGATTTGTGTGGCGGTTTCTGCTGCAGAAGAAAAGTACTGTAGTAGCGCGGGACGCCGATGAAGAAGCCGATTGAGCTTGACGGCCACCTGGCGGAGCATCAAGTTGACTCTGCCGTTGTCTTCTCAGGCACGCTGCTGCATGTGCGCAAAGATACGGTAGCGCTGCCCAACGGCGCAGCCGCCACGCGGGAGTATGTCGTCCATCCCGGTGCGGCCATGATTGTGCCGCGCCTGCCAAATGGCAATCTTCTGGTCGAAAGACAGTTTCGCTATCCCAACAGGAAAGTGTTTTTAGATTTTCCTGCAGGCAAACGCGATCCCGGTGAATCCTCGGCAGCGACGGCGCTGCGCGAACTGGAAGAAGAAACGGGCTATCGCGCCGGCAAACTGGCTTTTCTTGCCCCCATCCACAACGCCATCGCATATTCTGATGAGCAGATTGATCTGTACTTCGCAGATGATCTCACCAAAACCGTGCAGAATCTTGATGCGCACGAGTTTGTAGAGCTGACTGAGATGTCTTTGCCTGCCATGCTGGATGGAGTTCGCACTGGCGTGATCACTGATGTCAAAACCATCATCGGCGTGATGTGGATGGAAAAGATTGCAGCCGGTGCGTGGCCCGTGCGGTGGCTTGATCTCAAGGCGCTCTAGACGCGCCACTGCTAGGCAGACATAAATACCTCGCCAGCAGTGCAAACCAATCGTGTAGCGGATGCTCTACGGTCACAGTGCCGCGCGTGAGTAGAGATTCAACGCTGACGGCGAAGAACTCTACCGGATGCTGCGCTGCATACACATCAATGCCCCAAATTTCTTCAATCGATTCATTGTCTGGCAGCATATCGAGGTGCGCATTAAACGCGTCATAGGCACTTTCAAGCGCGTGCGCGAATACAGCGCGAGAAAGTCCTTGATGAAAGCGCGGGTCGAGCATGGGAATGCCGTCGTCCACACCATCTGCCATGTCCAGCTTGTGTGCAAACTCATGGACGACTACGTTGTAGCCGGCATCCGCGTCCGGCGTGCTGGCATCTTCCCAGCTCAGCACAACCGGTCCACCCGCCCAGGCTTCGCCGGAGGCTTCTTCGTCCCATTCGTGCACGACGCCCGCTTCATCCACTTCTGATTTGGGCACGACAAATCCGCTGGGGTAGACCACCACGCCCACAAAGCTGTCGAACAAATCCAGAGAAAGGTGTAGCACCGGCAAGCATGCCTGCGCCGCGATGGCGACCATTACTTCATCGGTCAGCTCAAATCCGCCGGCGCCGTGCCACTCTTTCTGTGCAATAAATTGCTGCGCCAGCGCACGCAAGCGCTGCTGCTCGTCTTCAGGTTGCTGCGCAATAAACGAAAATTGCGCAGTGGCTTGCGACCAGAGCGCGTCGGAAATGACGGCGGCCTGCTTGTTGCGCTGAAACAATCCAAATGGCATGGCGTTTATCATGCCAGAGATGCGGGTTGCTGCCATGACAAACGAATCTCCAGCGCAAGAACTGGCTGAACGCGGCCGGCTGCACGCGCTCCAAACCGCGCTTGGCCCGCTGCTGCAGAGCGCGCAGATGCCCTCTGGCGAAAGCGCGCTCGCGCATGCGCAAGGCACGGCACAGATCTGCGCCGATCTGGGCTTGGATGAGGCTAGCCAATGTGCCGCCTGGCTCGCCACCGCGCTGTGGACCTGCGGCGAGCAGCTTGACGCGCTCAAACCCCCGCTGGTGCAGGGCAAAGACCCGCTCGCGGGCCAGGTCTTGCAACTACTCAAGCTGCACACTGCCACAAGGGACGTGGGTGCCCCAGCGGCGCGCAAGAGCGAAGCCAGGCTCGTCGCCCAGCAGATCGATACGCTGCGGCGCATGTTGCTGGCAATGGCGCCGGACATTCGCGTGGTGCTGATCAGGCTTGCATGGCGCTTGCAAACGCTGCGCTGGTACGCCGCCAGCAAGACTCAGGTTCCGCCGGGGCTCGCGCAAGAGACGCTGGCGGTCTACGCGCCGCTGGCCAACAGGCTTGGCGTTTGGCAAATCAAGTGGGAAATGGAAGACCTTGGTTTCCGGTTTTCCGAGCCTGCCACCTACAAACAAATTGCGCAGGCGCTGGAAGAAAAGCGCATCGAGCGTGAAGGCTTTATCGAAACCGCCATGACCCGCTTGCAGCAGGCGCTGGCGGCTGCGCGTGTGGAGGCAAAGCTGGCCGGCCGGCCCAAGCATATCTACAGCATCCACAACAAGATGAAGGCCAAGGGTCTGCAGGTGGATGGCCTGATGGACTTGCGTGCGCTGCGCGTGCTGGTCGCAGACATCAAAGACTGCTATGCCGCGCTAGGCGTTGTGCATCAGCTCTGGACGCCGCTGCCGCGCGAGTTTGACGACTACATTGCGCGGCCCAAGGCCAACGGCTATCAGTCGCTGCACACGGTCGTACTCACGGATGCAGGCAAGCCGCTAGAGGTGCAGATCCGTACGCACGACATGCATCAGCACGCGGAATACGGCGTGGCCGCGCATTGGCGTTACAAAGAGGGCGCTGCGGTTAGCAGTGCAGACGAAAAGATCGCATGGCTGCGCCAACTGCTCGCGTGGAAAGAAGATGTTTCGCAAAACCTGACGGACGAGCATTGGCAAATTGCCGATGAAGATGACCGTATTTTTGTGCTCACGCCTAACGGCCGTGTGGTCGAGCTGCCGCGCGACGCCACGCCGATTGACTTTGCCTACCATGTGCACACCGATGTAGGCCATCGCTGCCGTGGCGCCAAGGTCAACGGCATGATGGTGCCGCTGAACACGCCGCTGCACACCGGTGAAACGGTAGAAATTGTTACCGACAAAAAGCTGGATGCCGGCCCTTCGCGCGACTGGCTCAACTTGGAGCTGGGGTTCGCGCGCAGCCAGCGCACCCGCGCTAAGGTGCGTGCCTGGTTCAACGCGCTGGAGCACGATCAAGCCGTTGCCGATGGCAGGGATTTGATTGAAAAGCTGCTGCAAAAAATTGGCAGAACAGCCATCAATCAAGCCGATCTTGCTGCCAAGCTGGGGTTTGAAAAGCCTGAAGATCTCTACATCGCGGCCAGCAAGCCCGAGTTCAACACGCATAGTGTGGAAGACGCGTTTGCAGAAAAGAAAGAAGAAGACCCCGACGCATTGATCCGCGCGCGGGTTGAAAATCTGTCTGAAGCCAAGAAGCAAACCAAGGGCAGTGTGCTGGTGGTGGGCGTGGACGTGCTCACGCAACTGGCGCGCTGCTGCAAGCCTACGCCGCCGGATGAGATTGGCGGGTTTGTCACGCGTGGCAAAGGCGTGTCGATCCACCGCGCAAGCTGCAGCAACTTTCAGAACCTGGCGCGCAAAGACCCTGGCCGCGTGATCGCATGCACCTGGGGCAACGCCAAAGACGCGAGCTATGCGGTGGATGTGCGGGTACGCGCTGTCGACCGGCAAGGGCTCTTGCGCGACATTTCAGAGGTGTTTGCCAAGGAGCGCATCAACGTCACGGCGGTGAACACGCAAAGCGCCAAGGGCGAAGCGCGCATGCTTTTCACAGTGCAGGTGAGCGATGCCAAGCAGCTGGAAAAAGCGCTCGCGAATCTCACCGATGTGAAGGGCGTTTACGAGGCAAAAAGAAGGTAGTACGCAATATCCATAAGGGTTTTCAGGCAAAAATGGCTCAAAACCCGCATGGATATTGCGTAATGTCATTTAATCGCTGCCTTTGCAGCGCTATAAAGCACTTCCATACAACCCATTTGATGGCTGCCCATGAAAGTCGCTGTTTTCAGCACCCGCAAGTACGACCGTGAATTGCTCACGCATGCCAACGCGGCGCACGGGCACACGCTGAGTTTTTTTGATGTGCGGCTCACCGCGGACACCGCCGCCCTGGCTGCAGGCCATCCGGCCATCTGTGTGTTTGTAAACGATTCCGTGGACGCTGCAACGCTGGCAATCCTGCACGCGGGTGGCACGCGGCTGGTGGCCACGCGCTCCACGGGCTTTAACCACATTGATCTGCTGGCCGCCAAACGTTTGGGCGTGCGCGTGGCGCGGGTGACGGACTATTCGCCGCATTCGGTCGCTGAGTTTGCAGCCGGACTGCTGCTGGCCGTGAATCGCAAAATTCATCGCGCCTACAACCGCACGCGTGACGGTAACTTCGAACTGGATGGGCTGATGGGTTTTGACCTGCATGGCCGCACCATGGGTGTGATTGGCACAGGCAAGATCGGCACCGTATTCGCAGGCATCATGCGCGGTTTTGGTTGCACCGTGCTGGGCGCAGACATCAATGTGAACCCGCAGTTTGAAGCGCTCGGCGGGCAATACCTGCAGATGGCGGAAGTGATTGCCGCCAGCGATGTGTTAAGCCTGCATTGCCCGCTGACGCCAAGCACGCGCCACCTGATCAATGCGCAAAGCCTTGCCACCATGCGCCCCGGCGCAGTGCTGATCAATACCAGCCGCGGCGGCCTGGTCGATACCGAAGCGGTGATCGAGGCACTCAAGACCGGCCAACTGGGTGGCTTGGCCATTGATGTGTATGAACAAGAAGCTGATCTGTTTTTTCAAGATCTTTCCAGCGCCATCATTACGGACGATGTGATTCAACGTTTGGTGAGCTTTCCTAATGTGATTGTCACCGGCCACCAGGCCTTCTTTACGCGTGAGGCAGTGGGCACCATCATGGCTACCACGCTGGCAAACATCAGCCAGTTTGAATCTGGCCAAACGCTTGCAAATGAAGTGGTTGCGCCTTAGTGGACGCGATGTGTTTTAGCTTGATTGAAAGTGCTTGTACGCAATATCCATGCGGGTTTTGGAGCAAAAATGGCTCAAAACCTGCATGAATATTGCGTACAAGGCATCTACACTGCTGTCATTCCGAGCAAAGCGAGGAATCTCCAGCGGTGCGGGATGAGATTCCTCGCTTTGCTCGGAATGACAAATGCGGTAACGCAGCCCGAAATGTTTGGCATAGCGTGACGGTAGACCCTGCAAATCCAACAACATGGGAAAGTCCGCCGTGTTGAAGTCCGGGTCCCAGGCCGGGTCGCCCAGCAGCTTAGCGCCTAGGCGTGCATAGCCGGCAATCAGTGGCGTAATGCTGCCCGCTTCAGCGCTGAAGTGTTCAATTTGCAGGCGGTTGATCGGAAACACGCGCAGCGTTTCATCGGCCAGCGCGGTTGTGCGCAGCACGTCCCAGGTAGCGCGCGCGCTTGCACCGCCGTCCATCAGGCTGGTGCTGGAACAGCCCAGCGCGTAGCGAAAGCCATTCTTGCGCATGTACTGCGCCAAGCCGTTCCACAGCGTCAGCAGCACTGTGGTGCTGCGAAAATCCGGGTGCACGCAGCTGCGGCCAAACTCAACGATTTCTGACTCAATCGACTCCAGGCGGTTGATCAAAAACTCATCGGAGATATAGCGCTGCCCCAAACGTTTGGCGGCTTTGGGCGTGAGCATGCGGTAGGTGCCTACCACGCGGTCGCTCGCTACTTCCACGGCAATTAAGTGGTCGCAGTACCCGTCGTACATGTCCACGTCCAAACCGTTGTGGGCGGAAGACAGGCGCGCGTTGTATTCCTGAGCGAATACCTTGTAGCGCAGGCGCTGCGCGGCGTGCAACTCCTCGTCGGTGCGGGCGAGGCGCACCGTGATGCCGCCGGTCTCCGCGAGTGGCTGGGGTAGGCGAACCAGTTCAGGCAGGCGGCGCAACAGGGCAGGGATTTGCATCATTCGCTCCTCAGTAGGTTTAAGCAATTGAACCGGGAGGCGGTGACATGAATGTTGCAAAAGAATGAAGCTCTGATGACATGCTGCCTGCAAGCAACACGACCCGCATCAAGCGGGCCGTGGCTGTAGAAACTAACGCTGCAGCGGGGCGTTACGTGCCGATCACGCCGCCATCATTCTTGGTGATCACCACCGTGGCAGAACGTGGCCGGCCGTTGGCTGGCCAGCGTGACACGCGCGTGACATTGTCAGGATCGGAGCGCTCATTGGCAGGTTCGCCCGGATGCTGAATATTCACAAAGAACGTGCGCAGATCGGGCGTGGCAATGACGCCGGTGATTTCGCAGCCGTTCGGCCCTGTCAGAAAGCGGCGAATCTCACCGGTGGCAGGATTGGCAGCCAGCATCACGTTGTTACCCAGGCGCGCATAGTCGTTGCGGCCCAGTGTGGAGGTGGAGACATCGGTCTGAATCCACAGCACACCGCGATCATCTGCCCACAGGCCATCTGGGCTGCCAAAGGCGTCGCCCTTGATATTGCCGCGTTTGTTCTCTGCGGTGATCTGCGGATCGCCCGCGAGCACAAAATGATTCCAATCAAACGTAGTGGCGGTGAGGTCGCCGGTTTCTTTCCAGCGGATGATGTGGCCCATGGTGTTGTCTGCACGCGGATTGGCTGCGTCCGTGCCGGGGCGGTTGTCTTTGCCGCGATCGCTGTTGTTGGTGAGCGTGCAATACACCCAGTTGGTCTTAGGGTCGACCGCAATCCATTCCGGCCGGTCCATCTTGGTTCCGCCCACCAGATCAGAGGCCTGGCGCAGTTTGACCAACACGTCGCCCTGATCAGCAAAGCCTTGCGCCGCAGTCAGTCCGTTCTTGCCTTGCGCGAGTTCGATCCAAGTACCTTTGTTGGTGCCGTCAAACCGCGCAACGTACAGTGTGCCGTGATCGAGCAAGTCTTTGTTGGCGGCATAACCGCCGGGTTTGATCTTGTCGCGGCTGACAAACTTGTAGATGTATTCAAAGCGGGCATCTTCACCCATATAGACCACCGCGCGTCCGTCTGCGGCAGTGGCTACCGTGGCGCCTTCATGCGCGGCGCGGCCAAGCGCGGTGCGTTTGATCGGTGTTGACGTGGGGTCCATCGGGTCGATTTCCACTACCCAGCCAAAGCGATTGAATTCGTTGGGATGCTTGGCCATGTCAAACCGCTCATCATGCTCGTGCCAGCGAATGCGGTCTGCCTTGCCAACGCCCCAGCGGCGCTGATGCGCATCCACTTGTTCTGGGGCATTGAAGTAAAACGCAAAATTTTCTTCGCCCGTGAGGTACGTACCCCAGGGTGTGTAGCCATGCGAGCAGTTGTTGAGCGTACCCAGCACGCGCGTGCCGGTGGGGTCTGCCGCGGTCTTCATCATGGCGTGGCCGGCCGCCGGGCCGCTGATGGTCATGGGCGTGCTGGCGGTGATACGCCGGGCGTATTTGGACGGGCGCACCACTTCCCAACCGTTTGCGGAAAAGGCCACTTCAATGACAGATACGCCATGCGCGGCTTGCGCTTTGGCGACCTTGGCCGCGCTCCAAGTCTTGATGCCATCGGTGTGCAATAGACCGTCATCGACGTATTCATGATTCATCACCAGCAACCCGCGCTTGCTGCCATCCAGCGCAAAGTAGTGCATGCCGTCGTGGTGCATGCCCATTTGCACAGCCTGCTCGGTGGCGCTGTTACTCGCATCTGTCTTGAATGCCGGCATATTGCCAGCAATGCCGACAGGCTCACCCCAAGGGGCAATGACTCTGGCGGTGTAGCCCATCGGCACCGTGACTTCATCGGCCGATGAAACCGGCACGCCCACAAAACCAAGCATCGGCAACCCGGCAAACGCAGACGCGGAACCAGCAGACGTAGCGCAGCCCGTAAGCGGTGCGAACAGGCTGCCGACCGCAGCGGCCAACCCGCCTTGCACGAACATACGGCGCGACGGACTAGATACCGAATGAATGTCTTGATTTGCGGAAGCGTTGGAATTTTCCATCGCCGCGAAGCTTTTTGCCATGACTCACCCCTTTGTCTGATCGATACCAAGCAGTATTTAGAGACCATATTTCAAAACCATGACAAACGCGACAGTCTTGCGGTCAATTTCGGGTAAATCCCTTGCAGATTTGGCCTAATTCTTGGGTGCGGTTACAATAGAAAGCTTCGGGGTGTAGCGCAGTCTGGTTAGCGCACCTGCTTTGGGAGCAGGGGGTCGTGAGTTCGAATCCCACCACCCCGACCAATTTGTTTTGCCTTGCGGGTCAGTACTTCTGCCTGTAGCTCAGCTGGATAGAGCACCGGCCTTCTAAGCCGGGGGTCGTGGGTTCGAGTCCCGCCGGGCAGGCCAGTTTGGACGTTGCCTTCAATGGTGGCTGTAGCTCAGCGGTAGAGTCCTGGATTGTGATTCCAGTTGTCGTGGGTTCGAATCCCATCAGCCACCCCAAATTCCCCTTGTTTTCAGCTCCTCAAACATGAGCCAGCGCGTTGTCATCATCGGCGGCGGCGCCATGGGCGGCGCGATTGCGCTTTTTCTTGCGCTGCGGCCTGAGGGTTTTGCAGTCACCGTGCTGGAGCGTGATCTGACGTATGCGCAGGCATCGTCAGCGCTGTCTGCCGGCTCGGTGCGCCAGCAGTTCAGCCTAGCCGTGAATGTGCAGATGTCGCTGTTTGGCCATGCTTTTTTGGCCGATCCAGCGCAGTGGTTGGCGGTGGACGGGCAGGTACCGGAGCTGGGCTTAGTCAACAAAGGCTATCTTTTTCTGGCAACCGCAGCGGGCGAGCGCATCTTGCGCGAGAACCATGCCGTGCAAACGCGCTGCGGCGCGGCGGTGGAGCTGCTAGATACACCTGCGCTTGCTGCGTGCCATCCGTGGCTGAACACCGCAGACATCGCGCTGGCTTCTTACGGCACGGCCAATGAGGGCTGGTTTGACGGCTACGCGCTCACGCAGGCGCTGCGCCGCAAGAACCAATCGCTCGGTGTGAACTATCTGCGCGCTGAGGTGACTGCACTACATACGCGTGGCGACTACCTTCACACGGCAGGGCTCGCAGACGGCACGCAGATCGCAGCCGACGTGTTTGTGAATGCCGCTGGCCCGTGGGCCGGTAAAGTGGCGGCGATGGCTGGTATTGATTTGCCGGTCTCTGCACGCCGCCGCACGGTGTTTGCGGTGTCTTCGCCCGCACAGCTGCCGGGCTGCCCCATGGTGATCGATCCCAGTGGCCTGTGGTTCCGGCCCGAAGGCGCGCACTTCATCTGCGGCATTTCGCCTGCAGAAGACGAAGCCGATCCTGATGATCTACCGCTTGAACCAGATCTGCGTCTGTTTGAAAGCCACATCTGGCCGCGCATGGCGCACCGCGTGCCGGGCTTTGAAGCGCTGCGCATGGAGCGTGCGTGGGCCGGCTACTATGAAGTGAACACGCTTGATCACAATGCCGTGATTGGCACGCATCCCACGCTGAGCAATCTGTATTTTGCCAATGGATTTTCCGGCCACGGTCTGCAACATGCGCCGGCTGCCGGGCTCGGCATTGCCGAGTTGATCGCCACCGGCGGCTATCAAACGCTGGATTTGTCAGCGCTTGGGTTTGACCGCGTACTGACGGGCGCGCCGTTGCTTGAGCGCAATATCATCTGACCATGCACACCTTTGATCACAAGCAAACCGAAGAGCTGTTGCCTTTTGCGCCGCTGGTTGCGCAGATTGAGGCGACTCTCGCAGCCGCCAAGGCAGGCCGCGCGCATTGCCCGGTGCGCACTGCCGTGCCATTGCCTGGCGGTGGAACGCTGCTCACCATGCCGGCAGCGGATGACGCGTTTGCCGTGGTCAAGACCGTCACCGTGCATCCAGACAACCCCGCGCGCGGGCTGCCTGCCATCGGCGTGCAGGTGTTGTTGATGGACGCGACAACCGGCCAGCAGCTTGCGGTGCTCGATGGAGAAGCGCTGACGGCGCAGCGCACCGCAGCGGTGAGCGTGGCTGCAGTCCAGCGCATGCGCCAGACCGCGCCCAAGCGCCTGCTGGTGATCGGTGCCGGCGTGCAGGGCAGGGTGCATGCGCAGGCGTTTGCCGCGTGCCTGGGCGTGCGAGAAGTGTGGATTGCTGGGCGTTCGCCGGAGCACGTGCAATCGTTGATGGAAGAGTTGACCTCGCAAGACATCGCAGCGCACGCTGTAACCGATCTGGCGCAGGCCACCGCGCAAGCGGACTTGATTGTCACCGCAACCACCAGCAGCACACCCGTGTTGCCGGACACTGTGCAGCACGGCGCGATCATCTGCGCAGTGGGCGCGTTCAAAGCCAGCATGGCGGAGCTGCCCGCGAGCGTGGTGCAGCGCTCGCATGTGGTTGTTGATACGTTAGCCGGCTGCCGCGCAGAAGCAGGTGATCTGCTGCAGGCAAACCTCGACTGGACCAATGTCGTTGCATTGCAAGACGCCGGCCCGCTTGATTCAAACCGGCCAGCTGTATTCAAATCAGTCGGCAGCGCACTGTGGGATTTGGCCGCCGCGCGCTGCGCCTGGCAACAATTTCAAGCGACACATCCATGAGCAAAGCATTTACCAAAGAATCCGAGGGCGACGATGATGACGATCTCGCGCCCGAGCTGCAAGTACCCGCAGGCGCAAAGAACTACATCACGCCAACCGGCCATCGCCGCTTGCACGATGAGCTGATGCACCTGATGAATACTGAGCGCCCGCAAGTGGTGAGCGTGGTGAGCTGGGCCGCCAGTAACGGTGACCGCAGCGAAAATGGTGATTATCTCTACGGCAAAAAACGCTTGCGCGAGATTGACCGCCGCATCCGCTTTTTGACCAAGCGGCTCGAGGCCGCAGAAGTGGTCGACCCGGCCGCGCAAGACCACGGCGATCAGATTTTTTTCGGCGCTCGCGTGCAGGTGCTGCGCGCGAGCGGGCAAGAGCAAACCATTCGTATCGTCGGCGTAGATGAAGTGGATACCGCTGCAGGCGACGTGAGCTGGATTTCACCGATTGCCCGTGCACTGATCAAAGCGCGCGAAGGCGATACCGTGCTGCTGCGCACGCCGGCGGGCGTGGAAGAAATTGAGATTTTGCAGGTGAGTTATGCGGCATAGCATTAGGGTTACGCAATATCCATGCGGGTTTTGAGGCAAAAATGCTTGAAAAATCGCATGGATATTGCGTAGTGCTGCCCAATGCGCTCAATAAATCATGAGGTTTTGTTGACGAATCTGCCAAACCTCATCATCAGTAGCGGCGAAACGGCTTATTCCATAGACGCGTACACGCTGCGTGCCCAAGCGGTGGATGCCAACGCGATGCGCGCGCATGCTATTCAGCTAATTGAAACCGCGCAGCGGCAAGAAAATGCCGCGCAAAAAGCCCGCTTATTGAGCAATGCCGCAGTCTATCTTGGGATCGCGGGCGACGTGAGCGCTGCGCAGAACTACATACGCCAAGCGATTGATCTACAGCGCGATGGTGACCCGATGCCGCGCATAGTGAGTGAAATTCGCCAAGCCCAACTGATGCAGTTTGATGAAAAACCTTTGGTGGCGCAGCAGCTATTGATTGACATCGTGAAGCGCTGCAGAGAGAACGCAGCGCTCAGTGAGTTGCTTGACTTTGCCCTGCAGCATCTAGGCAAAGTGCAGTGTGACTTGGCGCGCTACGAGGATGCGTTGGCAACGTTTAAAGAAGCGCTGCTGCTGCGCACTACCAAGGGCGATGCAGCGTTGATCGCCTCGACCGAGATAGCGATTCGCGCAGTCAAGCTTCGCATGCAATCCGCGTAGCATTGCGCCATGCCGCGCATCACCATCCCGCCCACCGAAGTCGAAATCACCGCCATCCGCGCGCAGGGTGCCGGCGGGCAAAACGTCAATAAAGTTTCATCCGCGATTCAACTGCGCTTTGATGTGAACGCTTCCAGCCTTTCAGAAGGCATAAAGCAGCGGCTGCTGGCGCTGGCGGACGCACGCATCACGCAGGACGGCGTGGTCATCATCAAAGCGCAAACGCAGCGCACGCAAGAGGCTAATAAGCGGGAGGCGATTGAGCGGCTGCACGACCTGGTGCACAGTGGTGCCACGCCGCCCGCAAAGCGCTACGCCACCAAGCCCACGCGTGCTTCGCGCATGCGGCGGCTAGAAGGCAAAACGCAGCGCGGTCAGGTCAAGGCACTACGCGGAAAAATCGGCGGCAAGCTGTCTGACTAAGTGCGGTTTTGCTCTAAATACAAAGTGCAGTACGCAATATCCATACGCCTTTCCAAGCAAAAATGGCTGAAAAAGCGCATGAATATTGCGTAGAGCATGTTCAAATGCTGCGCTGTTCCTTGACCGCGCACCGCCTTTGCACTTCACTGCAAGCAAACAGAACACACGGGGAAGGGTGCGTTGATGGAAACTTCTTTACTGGCCAGTTTGTTTGCGGGCAAGGGCAATGAAACCAATATCTACGCCATCATTGCGCCGCTGGTGATTGGCCTGATTCTGCTGGAAATCATCGCAGCGCGGGTGTTGAACAAACGCGTCATCCGCTTTCAAGAAGCGGTGATGAATTTTGGCACGCAGCTGTGCAATCAAACTACCAATGTGCTGCTGGCCGTGGGTGTGCTGCTGGTCTACGGCTGGCTGTGGCAGAACTACCGGCTCATTGATCAGTTGCAGATGAACTGGCTGATGTGGATTGCCCTTTTTCTAGGCATCGACTTTATTTTTTACTGGGTGCATCGCTGGGCGCATGCCATCAAAATCGGCTGGGCCGCACATTCACCGCATCATTCGGCCGAAGAGATGAATTTCTTTGTCGCGCTGCGCGCCAGCGTGACCATGCGGCTGTTCAGCTTTTTGTTTTTCTGGCCGCTGGTGCTGATCGGATTTAAACCCGAGCATATTGTGATGATGACTGGCATTCATTTGTTTCAAGCGTTCTTGCATCACACCGAACTCGTGCCCAAGCTGTGGAAGCCGATTGAGTTTTTGTTCACCACGCCTTCGCATCACCGCGTGCATCACGGTATGAACTTTGCGTATCTGGACAAGAATTTCGGTGAGTTCTTGATTATCTGGGACCGCATGTTCGGCACCTTTGCAGAAGAAAAAGAAAAGGTGGTCTACGGCATGTACCACCATCCGCGCTCGTGGAATCCGCTGAAGATCAACTTCAATTACTACCAGCTCATTTGGCGTGACGCCGTGGCCGCGCCGCGCTGGTGGGACAAGCTGCGCATCTGGTTCATGCCGCTTGACTGGACGCCGCCGGGCGTTTCCGCGCGCGCCGCCAACGTAGAAGTGACGCCCACCAATCAGCAGCGCTTTGAGACCACACCGTTTGGCGGCGCGCAGCCGTATCTGATTGTGCATGCCGTCATCGCGCTGCTGCTCACGTTGCTCGTGATCAAGGCCAATTCGCCGTGGGATGCGGCGCAGCGTGCATTTGGCGCAGCGCTGCTGTGGCACGGCGTGCTCAACTGGTCGGGCATTCTGGAGGCGCGGCGCTGGCTGTTTGGCAGCGAAATCTTAAGGCTCGCAGCGATGGCCTGTGCGCTGCTGACGTTTAGCGCGGTGAGCCGCATTGAAGCGGTGGTCATCTGTGTCGTCGCAGCAGCCTCCATGTTTTGGGCGTGGCGCTACTTTAGAGCAGCGCCAGTGGCTGCGGCCACGGCAGCATCAAGCTGATTCCGCTGCGCTCAGTGGCGGTGCACCCAGCGGCCGCGAAACCAGATGCGTGGGCCGACATACACAGGCGCAGGTGCAACATACACTGGCGCGGGCGCTACGTAGACGGGCGCCGGAGCAACATAAGCGCCACGCGCCGGCACCACCACACAGCCGGTCAGCATCAGCAGCGGCGCAGTAGCCGCCACCATCAACATGCCTTTCAAATACTTGGAATTCATTGTGCATCCTTTCGTTTTTCTGCTCACACACCTATTGAACGCGCCGCGCAGCGTTATGGCGAGCGCTGCGCGGTAACCAATGCGTGGCAGTTGTAAGCAGGTGTGAAATGCAGCGGTTAGAAAGGGTGGTGCGAGACAAGCCCCGTTGCTGTAGGCGTTGAGTAATATTTGAGAAGCAGGCTGTAGCCATATTTTGGCGGCTGTTCAAAGCACATTACGCAGTATCCATGCGCCTTTTGAGGCAAAAATGCTTGAAAACCGGCATGGATATTGCGTAGTGTGTTTCAAATTCAACGCGACATAGCACTACAATGAATATTCAAATCGACGATCTACGAGGTCCGGAAATCCAAGCGCTGCTAGCCGAGCATGTCGCCGCGCTGCGGGCAATCTCACCGCCAGAAAGCTGTCACGTGCTGGACTTGGCCGGCCTGCGCAAACCTGAAATCACCTTCTGGAGCGTATGGGACGGCAACACGCTAGCCGGTTGCGGCGCGCTCAAAGAGCTGGATGCTCAGCACGCTGAAGTGAAATCAATGCGTACGGCAACCACGCATCTGCGCAGAGGCGTTGCCTCGCGCGTGCTCGCGCACATGATCGCGCAGGCGCAAGCACGTGGCTATCAGCGCCTAAGTTTGGAAACTGGGCCGCACGACTACTTTGCTCCCGCGCGCCGCATGTACGCGCAATTCGGTTTTGCACCGTGCGCGCCGTTTGCGGACTATGTGGAAGATCCGCTCAGTGTGTTTATGACGAAGGTGTTGTGAGCCTGGCTAGAACGATTGACATGCTGTCGATGCAGGAGATTGAGCAAACTTAAACGCCGTCATCCCGGCGCAGGCCGGGAGCCAGTTCTTTCCAAGGATTTGATTCATTACGCAATTGGGTCCCGGCCTGCGCCGGGACGACATCAAAGGGCGGCGTTGCGCTGGAGATTACCGAAACGCTTAAACGTTTTCTTCCGCAATAGCTCTAACCCGCACCCGCTCCACCTTCAGCAGCGCGTTCATGCGCCGTAGCTCGCGCATGGTGTCGGCCAGATGCGCGCGGTCTTGCACTTCGATGGTGAGGTCTAGCGTGGTGGTTTCGCCGGGTTCTTCTTCGTTGCGCACGCTGACGATATTGGCTTTCGCCTCGGCGATGGCCGCCGCCACTTGCGCGAGCACGCCGCGGCCGTTACGCACGTTGATGCGCAGGCGCACGGGGAAGCTGCGGGTAATGCCTTCTGCCCAGGCCACATCAATCCAGCGGTCGGGCTCTTTTTGGCGCAGGCGCACGGCTTGCGCGCAGTCGGCTGCATGTACCAGCAGGCCGTGGCCTTTGCCCAGCGCGGCCATGATGTCATCGCCCGGGATGGGGTTGCAGCAGCGCGCAAACTCCACCGTCACGCCCTCGGTGCCGGAGATGGTGAGGGCGCTGGTGGGCTTTTGCGCTGGCTGCTGAGCGGTCTGTTCCTGGCCGCGCAGCAGCAGCTGGGTGACGACCGCAGGCAGGCGCTTGCCTTGGCCGATTTCTGCATATAAATCCGCGCGGGTCTTGTTGGCGGTATCGGCCAGCAAGCGGTTCCAGGACTCATCGGTCACATCGCTGGGAAACACGCCCAGCGTGCCGAATGTTTGCGCCAGCAAGCGCTCGCCCAGCGCGGCGGCTTCGTCCAGGTTGGCGGATTTCAGCGCGTGGCGGATCTCAGACCGCGCGCGGCCGGTGCGTGCAAACGTGAGCCAGGCGGGGTTGGGGCGTGAGTTTTTGTCGGTGAGAACTTCCACCACGTCGCCGTTGCGCAGCTCGGTGCGCAGTGGCTGGTCAAAGCTGTTGATGCGCGCGGCCACGCAGGTGTTGCCCACGTCTGTATGCACGGCGTAGGCAAAATCCAGCGCGGTGGCGCCACGGGGCAGGGCGATGATGTTGCCCTTGGGCGTAAAAACATACACCGCATCCGGGAACAAGTCGATCTTGACGTTTTCTAAAAACTCGGCCGAATCACCGGTGAGCGATTGAATGTCCAGCAGGCTTTGCATCCACACCAAGGTCTGGCGCTGCACGTCTGAAAAATCTGCTTCTTTGCTTTTGTACAGCCAATGCGCAGCCACGCCGGCCTCTGCGACGCGGTGCATTTTTTGGGTGCGGATTTGAAACTCCACCGGTGTGCCGTACGGGCCGCGCACGGTGGTATGCAGTGACTGGTAGCCGTTGATCTTGGGGATGGCGATGTAGTCCTTGAACTTGCCCGGCACCGGCTTGTAGACCGAATGCACCACGCCCAGCGCTTGATAGCACTGCGAATCATCTTCCACCACAATCCTAAAGCCGTACACGTCCAGCACCTGCGAAAAGCTCAGGCGTTTTTGCACCATCTTGCGGTAGATGCCGTACAGCGTTTTCTCGCGGCCAAACGCGTCGATTTTGAGGCCGGCCTTTTCAAACGCGGCGTTGATCGCATCCAGCGTTTTGCCCACCACTTCACGGCGGTTGCGGCGCGCCGCCATGACTGCCTTGGCCAGCACCAGGTAGCGGCTGGGGTGCATGCTAGCAAAGGCCAGGTCTTGCAGCTCGCGGTAAATCTGGTTTAAGCCCAAGCGGTGGGCGATGGGCACGTAAATGTCCATCGTCTCTTTGGCGATGCGGCGGCGCTTGTCCGGCGCCATTGCGCCCAGCGTGCGCATGTTGTGCAGCCGGTCGGCCAGCTTCACCAGCACCACGCGCACATCGCGCGCCATCGCCAGCAACATTTTGCGGAAGCTCTCGGCCTGCTGCTCTGCCTTGGTGTTGAACTGCAGGCGATCTAACTTGGAAAGGCCATCCACCAAGTCGGCCACTTTGCCGCCAAAGGTTTTGACGAGCTGGGCGCGGGTAACGCCGGTGTCTTCCAGCACATCGTGCAGCAGTGCCGCCTGGATGGCCTGGCCGTCCAGCTTCCAGCCAGCCACGATGCTGGCGACTTCGAGCGGATGCGAAATGTAAGGCTCGCCGGTGGCCCGGATCTGGCCCAAATGCGCGGCATCGCTGACCTTGTAGGCCTCGCGGATGATGGCAATGTCTTCCGGCGGCAGATAGGTGGCCAGCTCTTCGGCCAGGTGCGCAAAAGAAGCCACCTGCATCTTGCCGGGACTGCCGGGGAAATACTCGGCCACCAGCGGATCCGCCGGCGGCGCAGCAGCTACAGACGGCGAGGCCCGCGTTTGGCGGGCCCCGTTCGTATTGCGTATCTTGCGGACGAGGTTTGCAAGTTGTTGCTGCATACCCCGTGTTGTATCAGATTTGACTTGAATCTGTGCCTAATCTGCGCCGATTCTGCGCTTACATGGGTACTTTGCGCAGCATTTCGATGCCGGTTTTGCCCGCTGCAATCTCGCGCAGCGCCACCACCGTGGGTTTGTCCTTGCCGCCGTCAACCTTGGCGGTATGGCCCTGCGCCAGTTGGCGGGCGCGGTAGGTGGCCGCCAGCGTGAGCTGGAAACGGTTGGGAATATGGGTCATGCAATCTTCAACGGTAATGCGGGCCATTGCGTGTTTCTCGCTTCTCGATGTAAGGATCAATCGTTGGATAGAGTTCCGGCCCCGCCAATGCCCAGTTGTGCAAAAACTTCTGGCTGGCGCGCGGCCTGAACTGAAAAACGTTGCCGAGTGGCCTGAACAATCGCTTCAAGACCTTCCAGGGCAACGCTAAAGTCTTGATTAATAATAACATATTCGCATTCTGGGGCGTGCGCAATCTCACTGCCGGCGGCCAGCAGGCGGCGCGCAATCACCGCCTCAGAATCCTGCCCGCGGGTGCGCAGCCGGTGTTCCAGCGCTTCAATCGAGGGCGGCAAAATAAAAATGCCCACCGCGTCCGTAAAGCGCTTTTTCACCTGCCGCGCGCCTTGCCAGTCAATTTCTAGCAGCACATCTTCGCCCACCGCCGTCTGCTCCTCAATCCAGCGCTTGGACGTGGCGTAAAAGTTGCCGTGCACCTCCGCCCACTCCAAAAACTCGCCCTCGCTGCGCAGTTTTTTGAAGGTCGGCACATCCACAAAGTGATACTGCTTGCCATCCGTTTCCGCCGGCCGCGGCGGCCGCGTGGTGTGGCTGATCGAAAGCCGCACATGCGCATCTTTGGCCAGCAAGGCATTCACCAGCGAAGATTTGCCCGCGCCGGAGGGCGCAATCACCATAAATACGCTGCCTTTGGACATGGGATCGTTCTTTTTTGTCGAATGCAGAAGTTTAGAGGAATCCCCTCTCCCGCCGCATCAGCGAGCGGGGGAAGTTTGTGGGGTTTCGCAAAGCATCGCTTTGCGCCA
>JBOFGW010000187.1:0-2360 GCA_051649325.1 Burkholderiaceae bacterium
CATCAAGCTTGCCATGCCCCAGACGCAAACCAGCTTCCAGCGCTTCAAGCAGCCGCTGCTGATCGATAGAAAAAAGACGAAAACGGTCGACAAGCACATCGAGCACTTGAACGGTTTCAGTCGTTTCCTTTTTCTTCGCGGCTTTGGTCTTCGCTGCAGCTTCGCTCACCACAGTCATCTGCCGGCGCGCAAACACTTTGGTGTAGCCCTGCACGGCAAGGTGCTGCTCGATCTCAGCTTCTGAAAAATTCTGCGGTACCTGCACAGCAAAGGTAATCGCAACGCGGGTTACCTGATCCATTGCGCGCAGCCGCGCCGCGATGGATGCAGCGGTGTCTTGCTGCACTCGCGCGCCGCAGCCTTTGCAATACAAATCCGCTAAGCGCGCAAACAACAGCTTTAAGTGATCGTTCAGCTCCGTCATCGTGCCGACGGTGGAGCGGCTGGTGCGCACCGGGTTGGTCTGATCAATCGCAATCGCTGGCGGTACGCCTTCGATCCGGTCAACCTGCGGGCGATCCATGCGGTCCAGAAACTGCCGCGCGTACGGGCTGAAGGTTTCCACGTAGCGCCGCTGTCCTTCGGCGTACAGCGTGTCAAACACCAGCGAGCTTTTGCCGGAGCCTGATACGCCTGTCACCACCACCAGTTCACCGGTGGGAATGTCCAGGTCTAGATTTTTCAAGTTGTTCTGGCGCGCACCGCGGATCTTGATGGCGCGGCCCAGGTAGGTAGAGGAGTTGTCTTGTTCTGCCATGGAATGTGTCCTGCAACATTCCATGGTACCCAAACTTCATGACAGCTTTTGACAGGAGGTTTTATGCGAGTTTTGACATAGTTTCAAAGCACCTTACGCAATATCCATGCGCTTTCTGAGCCATTTTTGCTTGAAAAAGCGCATGGATATTGCGTACATGCTTCGCTATTCAGTGGATTTTTAAATCGCGCGCCTACATGCGTGCGCTCTGAACATATACCTGCATGGGTTGCTCCATGTGGATCGCTGCCTGCAAGGTATTGATATGATAATGCGTTATCAATATTGAAAAGACTGTGCACCATGACGTTCTCGCACTTGTTTGTCCGCAGGTTTTCCGGCTCTGAGAGTTCAAGCATGTTTGGCCGTCTCGCGCAGGTTGCTGCCACCATGCCGCGGCCGATTGCGACACTTGTGCTGCAAAGCTTGGCGGTGTCTGCCGTTTGGGCACAGACAGAACCTTCGCTGCCAGGCCAAACAAACGCCACCGCGCTGAACCGCGTTGAAGTTCCCGGCACGCGGCCAGTTCCAGCACCTCTTTCATTGGAAGAAACGGCAGATACCGCCAGCAGCCTAGGCCTATCGATCCGCCAACTGCCGGTTTCAGTCTCAGTGATTGACCGCGAAGAGATGGACCGGCGCGGCTTGCGCACGCCGCTGGAAGCGACAGTCACCGCCGTTGGCGTGACGGGCGGTGCACTGCCGGGGTCCAACCCGCGCTACAGCATGCGTGGCTTTACGGATAACAACATCACGCTGCTGCGTGACGGCATCCGCCAGAACACGATGGCGCAGAGTTCGCGCCCAGTAGATGCATTCATGCTGGAGCGGATTGAAGTGTTAAAAGGCCCATCATCGCTGATGCATGGCGAAGGTGCGGTGGCCGGTGCAATCAACTACGTATCCCGCGCGCCGCAATACACCCCCAGCACCGAGATCCTTGCCGCAGCAGGCTCTTATGACAGCTGGCGCGGCGGTGCAAGCACCACTGCGCCCTTTGCGGGCAATACGGCGGCTTATCGCATCACCGGCGCCGTGAGTGACACCGGTGACGGCTACATTCCGCGCAGTGGCAACAAGCTTGCCTCGGTAGGCTTTGGGTTGGCGTTTCGCGCTTCGTCGCAGCTGAGCGGCGGTTTGCAGTTTGACGGGCAGCGCGAAGATACTGCCTCCTGGTTTGGGCTGCCGGTGATTTACGATCGCGCAATCAACACACTCAACGGGCAGGTGCGCGCCAGCGGGCCGGCCAATACCGCCACCGACGTGCTGGTGAACGCGCGGATTGATCCACAAACGCGGCGCTTTAACTACAACCTGCAAGACAGCTTTACCGATGGCAAAAATACGTTCACCCGCCTGAAGCTTGACTGGCGCGCAAGCGACGCATGGACGCTGCGCACCCAGCTCTACTACGCAACCCATTGGTTAGATTGGCGCAACTCTGAAAATTACGTGTGGAACCCCAATACCCGCCTGATTCAGCGCGATCTTTTCTACATCTACCGCGACAATGATTTGAGCGGCCTACGCTTGCAAGCACAATGGGATGGCGCGCTTGGCAGCATGAAACTGCGTACCGTGGCGGGACTGGATACCAGCCGCA
>JBOFGW010000188.1:0-7968 GCA_051649325.1 Burkholderiaceae bacterium
CACGCCGGGTAAGCACGCCAAGAAGACCGCGTTCTTCTCCACCGGTGCAGAGGCGATTGAGAACGCGGTGAAGATTGCGCGCAGCGCCACCAAGCGCAGCGGCATCATTGCGTTTTCCGGCGCGTTTCATGGCCGCAGCATGTTTGCCGTGTCGCTCACCGGCAAAGTGGCGCCGTACAAAATCGGTTTTGGCCCTTTTGCGCCTGAGGTGTATCACGCGCCCTTCCCTTGCCACTGCGCGAGCTTGGAAGAGGTGAAAAAGTCGGTCTACAACATCTTCAAGTCAGACATTGAGCCGAGCCGCGTGGCCGCGATTGTGTTCGAGCCCGTGCAAGGCGAAGGCGGCTTTAACGTGATTCAAGCCGAGGCCGTGAAATGGCTGCGCGCGCTATGCGACGAGCACGGCATTTTGTTGATTGCGGACGAAGTGCAAACCGGCTTTGGCCGCACCGGCAAGATGTTCGCGATGGACCATTTTTACGAGCAGTTTGGTGTGCTGCCCGACATCATGACCATTGCCAAGAGCATGGCCGCCGGCCTCACTCTCTCTGCGGTGTGCGGCAAGGCCGAGATTATGGATGCGCCCGCGCCCGGCGGCCTGGGCGGCACCTACGCCGGCAACCCACTGGCGATTGCCGCGGCGCATGCGGTGATTGATATCATGGCCGAAGAAAAACTGCCCGAGCGCGGCGCGCAACTTGGCACGCAGCTCAAAGCGTCTTTGGAAGCGATGCGCAAAAACGTGCCGCAGATTTTTGATGTGCGCGGCCTGGGCGCGATGGTTGCGGTGGAGTTCAACAAACCCGGCTCCGATGAACCGGATGCAGATTTCACCAAGCGCGTGCAAGCCGAAGCACTCAAGCGCAATTTGATTCTGCTCACCTGCGGCGTGAATGCGAACGTGGTGCGGTTTTTATTTCCGCTCACGATTCCGCAGGCGCAGTTTGATGAGGCGCTGGAGATTATTCGCGAGGCGATGGTGGCAGCCAAGAGCTGATCATGCCGGACTGATTGGCGGCTGTTTGTTGGAGATTGCTTCATTGCGAGCGGAGCGAAGCAATCTCCAGCGAATTCACGCCGACCACAGAGAACCGATTACGCAATATCCATGCGTCTTCCCAGCCTTTTTTCCCCCAAAACCCCCATAAATATTGGGTAAATCACTTCTGGCGGGCAAGCATCAACCCCGCCAGCATGATCAATATGCCGATGAGCGTAACAGCAATCACGCCGCCAGTGGCGCGGCTTTTGACATTGCGCGCGACCATGAAGTGCGCGGCGGAACGGTCGCAGTAAACCTCTTCGCATTTGCGCAAAGTTGCACGCACTTCCAGCAACTGCGATTGGCTGACAGATAGTGAATGCACCGTACGTTCGTCGCTGCCTTTTTTGCTGCGCTGGTCGGTCTTACTCGTCGGCCCGCCTGTCACTTGGCCGCGGTGCACTTCTTGGCCATCGAGCAGCACCGCTACGTCGTACACGATCTCCGGCAGCGGCGACTTCAGCACCACCTTGGACCTATCGCGCTGGTGCTCCCAGCGCAATACGCCTTTGACCGCGATGGGGTTCATGCTGGGATCCACATTCACTGAAAGCGCAGGCAAGGCGACGGCCGCATCTTTCACCGGCGCCGCTGCGATGGGCTGCGCAGTAACTTTTCCCGCCACTGTGTCGTGCGGAATCAATTGCGATGCATAAGCAAGCACCAGCGCACCGAGCAACGCGATTCCAACGCCGATAACACGCATGCCTTGACCCCCTTTATTTGTTCTGCGCCGCTAGAGTGGCTTTACTTCGCCTTCCCTTGCGCCGCCACACTTGCCATCTTCGCCGCAATCGCCTCTTCATCCCCAAGGTAGTAGTGCTTGATCGGCCGCAGCCCGGCGTCCAGCTCGTACACCAGCGGCTGGGCGGTGGGGATGTTCATGCTGGCGATGTCGTCATCGCTGATTTTATCCAGATGCTTGATCAGGGCGCGCAGGCTGTTGCCGTGGGCGCAGATAAACACCTTCTTTCCGCTGCGCACATTCGGGGCGATCACGGTGTTCCAGTACGGCACCACGCGCGCCACGGTGTCTTTTAGGCATTCGGTCAGCGGCAATTGCTCGCGGGCCACGCCGGCGTAGCGCGGGTCTTTGTAGGGCGCGCGCTCATCATGCGGTTCCAGCGCGGGTGGCGGCGTGTCGTAGCTGCGGCGCCAGATGTGTACTTGATCTTCACCATATTTGGCGGCGGTTTCGGCCTTGTTCAGGCCGGCCAGCGCGCCGTAATGCCGCTCGTTCAGGCGCCAGTCTTTGATGACTGGAATCCACATCCGGTCAAGTATTTCCAGCGCGATGTAGCCAGTGCGGATCGCGCGCCGCAAGACCGAGGTGTACATAATGTCAAAAATGTATCCCTCTTGCTTGAGCAGCTCCCCGGCAGCTAGTGCCTCAGCCACACCGGCTGAGGTCACGTCTACGTCCACCCAGCCGGTGAAACGGTTTTCGCGGTTCCACTGGCTTTCGCCGTGGCGCATCATGACAAGCTTATACATCGGTGTTTTCCTTGAGAGTGAAGCGAGGGGCGGCCGGCGGCGCACTTAAGCGCGCAAACCTATAATTCAGCATGATTGTAATTTCCACGGCTAAAGTGGAATTTCGATCCACATTGATCCACCACTCTAAGGTTCTCACTCGTGAAGTTTTTCACAGACAATATTTTTCTATTTGCGATCGCGTTTATCTCCGGCGCCATGCTCATGTACCCCCTACTGCAGCGCCGCGCCGGCGGGTCTGGCGTAGACCCGGCGCGCGCCACGCAAATGCTCAACCGCGAGCATGCCAGCTTGATCGACATCCGCACGCCCGAGGAGTTTGCCAAGGGCCATGTGGCGCAGGCCAAGAACATACCTCTGGACCAACTGGCAAGCCGCACCGGCGATGCAGGCAGCAAAGACAAGCCGGTGATTGTCATGTGCGCCAATGGCACGCGCTCGGCCAAGGCCGCGGCGCAGCTGCGTACCGCCGGATTCACCAATGTGGTGAACCTGGTGGGCGGCTTGGGGGCTTGGCAAACCGCCGGGTTGCCCACAGTTAAGGGATAAGTGTCAGTCAAAAAAGAAAGGCGCTGATAATGCAAACCGTCACCATGTACACCACCGCAGTTTGCCCCTATTGCATTCGCGCCAAGCAACTGCTCAAGCAGCGCGGTGTAGAGACGATTGAAGAAATCCGCATCGATACTGACCCGGCGCAGCGCGAGGCGATGATGACCCGCACCGGCCGGCGCACCGTGCCGCAGATCTACATTGGCGATACACACGTGGGCGGGCACGATGATCTGGTGGCGCTGGACGGCAAAGGTGACCTGCTGCCGCTACTGGCCGCGGCCTAGCACGGCAAGCTGTCCCTCCGCTGGGCGGTTAAACTAGAACTTTACCGGGGTTGCAGTGTCTTTTCTGCAACCCCGATTCATTTGCCTCTTTGCACAACACCAAGGAATGTTCATGGCTGATACGCCAACCGCAGCAGCAACCCAAGCCGCAGAATCGGCCACCTTCAATGTCGCCCGCGTCTATCTGAAAGATTTATCGCTGGAGCTGCCCGGCGCGCCGGAGATTTTTCTGGAACAAGGCCAGCCCGGCACCGAAGTCGAGCTGCAAGTAGCCACCCGCAACCTGAACAACGGCCATTTTGAAGTGACCACCACCGCCACTGTCACCACCAAGGTGGGCGACAAGGTGCTGTTTCTGGTCGAAGGCACGCAAGGCGGCATCTTCGAGATTCGCGGCGTGCCGGACGATCAGATCGAACCGCTGCTGGAGATCGTCTGCGCCGGCATCGTCTACCCCTATCTGCGCGCCAACGTGGCCGACGCAGTGACGCGCGCCAGTTTGCCGCCGGTACACCTGACCGAGGTGAACTTCCAGGCGTTCTATGAAGCCAAGAAGAACGCCGCAACACAGCAGCAGCAAGGTGCGGCCAAGCTGCAATAAACAGCCCCAACAAGCGGTCTTTGAGCTATGCCATATAAAACAGCAGTGGTTGGTGCAGGCGCCTGGGGCACGGCGCTGGCAATTCTGCTGGCCAAAGGCGGGCACGAAGTCTCGCTGATTGGGCGCAGTCTGTCTAAGGTGCAGGAGCTGCAAAAGACGCGTGAAAACCGCGTCTATCTGCAGGGTGTTACGCTGCCGCAGCAAATTTTTATCACTACCGATGCAGAAGCCACGCGCGATGCAGACCTAGCCGTGGTCGCCACGCCGTTTTCTGCGCTCTCTCAAGTGTTTGGCCATCTGGCCTTTGCGCGGCCCAAGGGCGTGGTGTGGGTGTCCAAGGGGGCTGATGCCACCAACGGCGAGATGGCGCATGAAATCGCTGCGCGCCTGTTGATGGGTTGCCCACACGGCGTGCTGTCCGGCCCGAGCTTTGCGCAAGAAGTCGCGCAAGGCCTGCCATGTGCGCTCACGGTCGCGTCGCAAGACGCATGGCTGCGCAACCGCACGGTGGACCTGCTGCACGGCGGCAGCGTGCGCATTTACAGTACCGAGGATGTGATTGGTGTAGAAGTGGGCGGTGCAGTCAAAAACGTGATTGCGATTGCCGCCGGCCTGTGCGATGGTTTGAACTACGGCATGAACGCGCGCGCCGCACTCATCACCCGCGGTCTGGCAGAAACGACGCGCCTGGCTGTGGCGATGGGCGGCCGCGCGCAGACGTTGGCTGGCCTGACCGGCCTAGGCGATCTGGTGCTCACCGCCACCGGCAATCTATCGCGCAACCGCGCACTCGGGCTCAAACTCGCGCATGGCCTGCCCGTATCCGCGATTGGCCGCACCGGCGAACCGCTTGCAGAAGGCGCACGCTGTGCGCCCGCGCTGCTGGCGCGTGCCAAGGCGCTGGGGATTGAAATGCCCATCACCGAAGCAGTGGCAGAAGTGGTGGCCGGCCGCTTGCAACCCAAAGACGCTGCGCCGCTGCTGCTGGCGCGCGACGCCAAGGCCGAAGCCTGATGAAAAGCGTGTGCGTGTACTGCGGCTCTTCCGCAGGGACAGACCCCGCATTTACTGCTGCCGCCACGCAGGTGGGGCAAACGCTCGCGCAGCAAGGGATTGTGCTTGTGTACGGTGGCGGCCGCGCCGGGCTGATGGGGTCGGTGGCCGATGCTGCGCTGGCTGCGGGCGGCAAAGTGGTGGGCGTGATTCCGCAGCGCCTGGTGGAGAAAGAAGCCGCGCATCAAGGGCTGACGCAATTGCACGTGGTGCCCGACATGCATACCCGCAAAGCGATGATGGCCAAGCTGGCCGAAGGTTTTTTGGCTCTGCCCGGCGGCGTGGGCACGTTTGAAGAGCTGTTTGAAACCTTTACCTGGCTGCAACTGGGCTATCACAAACTGCCAGTGGCGGTGCTGGATGTGGCGGGCTACTACGCGCCACTTGCCGCGCTGATGCGCAAGTCAGTCGAAAGCGGTTTTGTCGGCGCAAGCAATGCCAGTCAGCTCTTGATGGATACCAACATTGAGGTGCTGCTGGACCGCATGCGCGCCTTTGAGCCGATGGATTCAGACGCATGGCTCAAATCAAAATTCCAGCAAGAGGCTGCGCAGCAACTGTAATTGGTTCGCGCGCGACTGCGGCGCACCGCCGCGGTACACCTCCGCAGTACAACCCATTTACGCGTCCCCTTCATGAGGGAACGGGGGAAACTTTCGCACGCACGCCTGAGTCATAGCCGGGCATCTTCAGAATATGCAGCGCGCACATTCACAGTGCGCAGCATCACACAAAAAAGCACGGGAGGTCACCACGCTGATTCAAAGGAGACATTCCCATGTCTTTACCTTTCCATTTCACGCGCGCCGCAGTGCTCGGCACGCTGGTTTCAATCTTTGCACTAGGCTGCGGCGGCGGCACGCATGAAGATGGCCGCGACACTTCGCAAGATCGCACGAACGGTTCGAGTGCTTCGCAGTCCTCTTCCGCCAAAGCGTCTGGCACTGTTGCTGAACAACCTGCGTCGGATGGCAATTAGGCGCTCAAACGACTGCCGAGCAGCGGTAAAACGGCTATGCGCCCTGCGCGTAACCGTTTTGCCGCCACGCTTCATACACCACCACCGCCACACTGTTGGACAGGTTCAAACTGCGCTGACCCGCGCGCATCGGCAGGCGAATGCGCTGCGCGGCGGCGAATGATTCACGGATCTCATTGGGCAGTCCGGCGGTTTCACTGCCAAACACAAACCAGTCGCCGGGCTTGAACTGGTTCTGCGCAAACGGCGCTGAGCCTTTGGTGGTGAGTGCAAACATGCGCGCCGCATCGGGCTTGGTGCTTTGCAAAAACGCTGGCCAATCGGGATGCACTTGCATGTGCGCGTACTCGTGATAATCCAGCCCCGCGCGGCGCATCTTCGCGTCGTCTAGCGGAAAACCCAGCGGTTCGATCAAGTGCAGCGCGCAGCCTGTGTTGGCGCACAAGCGGATGATATTGCCGGTGTTGGGCGGAATTTCGGGTTGGACTAGGACGACGTTGAACATGTTGCGTTTTTAAGCGGCATTACGCAATATCCATGAGCCTTTTGAAGCATTTTTGCCCCAAAAAGCTCATGGATATTGCGTAGTCACTTTTGAAAATCAGTGCTACAGATTACTTTAGTGTTGCCGCAGACTTGAGCACCCGCCCATCCACCGCAGAAGACAGAACAATCGACGTGGCCGTGCTGCCAAACTGATTCAGCTCCACGATCAACTGTTCAAGATGCTTCACGTCGCGCGCCAGCACGCGCAGCACCGCGCAGTCGTCGCCCGTCACCACATGGCACTGCAGCACCTCAGCCTTTTTCTCCGCCCACTTTTCGGTGGGCCGGTGCTGATGTTGCGACACGCGGATAAATGCCTGCAAGTGGTAACCCAGCGCCGCCGGATTCACGCGCGCGTGATAGCCCTCGATCACTTGCGCTTCTTCCAGCCTGCGCACGCGCTCGGCCACAGCCGGCTGCGACAAGCCAACCTTGCGGCCGATTTCAGACAGCGGCGTGCGCGCATCTTTTTGCAGCACTTCAAGAATGCGCAGATCTTTGGCGTCGAGTTCAGCTTTCAAGATTGGCTTTCAATTTCAAGGCAGGTGGATCACAAGAATTGGATTTCAAAGGCGTTTCACTTCAATTATTGTGGTTTTGCCATGCACGCTGCAAGCGGCTTTGCGTACAGTTTCACCTATTAAGAGTAAATCCCATGACCCAAACGATTTCCCTGCATACCCCCGCACGTACGCAGCTAAGCGCAGCGGTGCTGCTTGCGCTTGCCACCGTGTACGTGGTGTGGGGTTCCACGTATCTGGCCATCCGCACCGCGCTCGTGTCGTTTCCACCGCTGCTGCAAATGGGTTCACGCTTTATCGTGGCGGGCGTCATTCTTTACGCTTTTATGCGCTGGCGCGGTGCGCCCCATCCCACGCGGCGCGAGTGGCGTGACGCGGCTGTCATGGGCACGCTGTTGCTAGTGATTGGCATGGGCTGCACGGCTTACGCGTCGCAAACCGTCACGTCCGGCATGGTGGCGATGGTGATTGCTTGCGCACCGCTGATCGCCGCGCTGTGGGCCGGCATGTTTGGCACGTGGCCGACGCGGCGCGAGTGGCTGGGCATTGCGATTGGTGTGGCGGGCGTGGCGATTCTGGCCAGCGGTACAACGCTGTCTTCATCGCCCGCAGGGTTTATTGCGCTGCTCGTTGCCATCAGCGGCTGGACGCTGGGTTCAGTGCTGTCACAGCACAAACTCAAGCTCGCGGCAGGGCCGATGGGTTTTGCCAGCGAGATGATTGCAGGCGGCGTAATTCTGCTTGCACTCGGCATGCTGCGCGGTGAAGCGATTGCGTGGCCGCCGCAGCCCATTGCAGTATTTTCCTGGAGCTATCTGGTCGTGGCCGGGTCGCTCTGCGCGTTTTCTGCCTACATGTATTTGCTGGCGAACGTATCGTCCACGCTGGCCATG
>JBOFGW010000189.1:0-2658 GCA_051649325.1 Burkholderiaceae bacterium
AGGTTTTGAGCCAATATTGCCTCAAAACCCGCATGGATATTGCGTAGAGCACCTTGAAGAGCAGTTTTGCAGCCCTTGAAAAGCTGCGGCGCATGCGGCGTGCCTAGAGCGCGCTTGGACTCTTGGAGAGCATGCGGGCGGTTTGAGGAGAAACTTCTGCCTCGTTTTCCGGGGCACGCGGCGCGCCCGCGTCGGCAAAGGGCAGCAAAGTCAGCCGATTTGGAAGCGCCTGGCGCTCCATCTCTGCTTGCAGCTCAACGTGCTTCCACAGGTGCTGCAGCGCTGCCGCGAGTTCGCCCTTTTTCTCCAGCAACCGCGCCAATTGCAGATGCGCCTCGCGCTGCTGCGGTTTGGACTGAATTTGCTCGGCCAGCGCCAAACCGTGCAACGTGCTGCGGATCGCGGCGGATTCGTCGCCGCGCACAAGTGCGATCTCGGTCCAGGTACGGCTGGCGGCCGCCTCCAGCCAGTGGTGGCCCAGCTTGTTGGCGATATCCAAGGCCAAGCGGCAATCGGCAATCGCCCACTGCAGATTGCCGCGCGCAAGTGCCGTGCGGGCCAAGTGCCAATGTGCCTCGGCCTCGAATTCGCGGTGCTGTCCGCGCCGCGCCGCTGCGAGACCATGGCTGAAGTGCCGCTCTGCATCTTCGATTTGGCCGTTTTCAAAATGCCCAACGCCGATGTTGAGCGCGACCTTCGCAGCCAAGTAACTGTCGTTCAGCGGCTGCAGATGTTTTGAGGCTTCGCGATGAAACCGCAGCCCGCTACTCCAAGCACCCATCGCGTAATGAATCTGCCCCAGGCCCACGCGAGCAGACACGCTCACCCGTACGTCCGCTGCTGCATCGGCAAGGTCCAGCGCGCGCGACCACCGCTCGGTCGCCTCAAGATAATTGCCCTGCTGGTACGCGATCCGCCCCAACGCTTCGGCCACCCGCGCTGCTTGCACACCATACCGGTCGGGCCGCGCCTGCCGCTCTGCCGCCTGCAGCGCCTGCTCCAGCTCAAGCGCACGGCCGCGATGCTCCAGCAAATGGAATCGTTTGCACAGCACATCAATCGCATCTGCAAGCTTGCCGTCGTGGCGCAAATGCTCTTCGAGCGTGAGCAGCTGGCGCAGTGCAATCTCTGGATGCCGAATCGCAATGTGCGACAAGCGCTCCAGGATGGGAGTCAGTTCGCCTGAAACCATAGGATCGGCGTCGGCACGCGGCGGATTAGCATGGCATGTTTAGAAATGGGGGCTTTGCTGGCAGTCAAGATTGCAATCAAGTGTATATCCGGCGCACAACCGGGCAGTGCTTATGTTTCACTTGGACATCACTCACCCCATTAGAGCCAGTGTAATACCAATTGACGAGTCCTATATTTGGTATTATATTGGTATTCGAAATGGTTTTAACTGCCCCCATCGCCCCGAGAGTTGTTCAGCGCGCGCCTGCCGACCAGGTGCATTTTGTGGTCGGCGTTGACGGCGGCGGTACGCAAACGCGCGCCCGGCTGGCAGATCGCTCGGGCAAAGTGTTGGGTGAGGGCCATGCCGGCCCTTCTGCTTTGGGCCAGGGGGTTGCGCAAGCGTGGCGGCATATTAGCGATGCCATGCGCAGCGCAGCGCAGCATGCCGGCTTAACGCATGTGGAGGCGGCGCATTGTGCCTTGGGTTTGGGGTTGTCGGGCGCAAATGTCGCTGAGCAGTCAAGCCACTTTCTCTCTGCGCAGCCGGGTTGCGCGTTGATTGTGCTGGACAGCGATAGCTTTGCCGGAGTGCTCGGCGCACACGCGGGCCTGCCAGGCGCTGTACTGGTGAGCGGCACGGGTTCAATTAGTGAAGCGCTGCGGCGCGATGGTACGCGTATCAGCGCGGGTGGATGGGGCTGGAGCAACGGCGATGAGGGCAGCGGCGCATGGCTGGGCAAAGAAGCCATGCGGCACGCGCAGCGCGCACTTGACGGTCGCGAACCTCCAGGAACCTTGGTGGAAGCCGTGTGGGCGATCGCCGGCCGCGATGCGGAAACCCTGCTGGTTTGGGCTGCAAGCGCGGGGCAATTTGAATATGCCAGTTTGGCGCCGCTGGTATTCGAGCACGAAGCTAACGATGCGGTTGCGCATCAGTTGATCGTTCAAGCCGTCGAAGAGCTTGAAAAACTTGTGACTGCTATCGATCCCGAAGCAGAATTGCCGCTTACATTGTGCGGTAGCGTAGCGCTACGCTTGTCGGCACGATTGTCTGCACAAACCCGCGCGCGTTGCGTTGCGCCAAAGGGTGATCCGACAGCTGGTGCATTATGGATGGCGCACCGACTGTTGGCGCAAGCACAGGGGATCCAAGAATGAGTCAGCTTCCGTTTAATTTTCAGCCCGATACGCAGGCGGCCTCGCCGCTGTACTTACAGCTTGCCCAAGTCATCGGCCAGGCCATCGCCGATGGGCATTACCAAGCACATGAGGCACTGCCGTCAGAACGCGTACTAGCCGAGACCTTGAGCGTATCGCGCGTCACCGCCCGCAAAGCGATTGAGCGGCTAGTTGAGCAAGGCATGATCATCAGCAAACGCGGGTCGGGCAACTATATTGCGCCGCGGTTAGAACAACCGGCGACCCGCTTATCGAGTTTTTCAGAAGAACTGCATCAGCGCGGTTTTGTACCTGGCTCGCGTT
>JBOFGW010000190.1:0-4267 GCA_051649325.1 Burkholderiaceae bacterium
CACCAAGTGCCCACAATCGTCCAGGCCTCACCGGCTTGGCACACGTAGCCGCCGGGTGCAAACTCGGCATCGTGCAGGCGCAGCGCGCCGCAAACACCCTTCAACAGGCCTTCGCCCGCGCCCCAAGCGCAGACAGCCCACACAACGGGGCGTCGCCACATGAGCGCCACAAGGGCCAGCGACGGCAGCAACGCAAAGCCTTCAAGCAAATATTGCCAGCGCGATTCGGCGCCGCCAAGCAATGCAGCAGCCGGCGCGTAGCCGTAGTTCGGCAGCGCCACTGCCAGCAGCAAAGCCGCCAGCAGCGCTACATCACTTCGGCGTGCCACTGCCGCCGCCGCTTGCAATCTGCACGAGCTTGGCCGTCTTGCCTTCGGGCTTGGCGCGCGCGCGACGCAGTGCGCCCACAAACAAACTGACGCAAACGATGATGGTGATGATGATGTCCATAGGATTCAAACCCAGTCGTTTGTTGTTCGAAGATCAAGCAAGAACCAGCCGCACGCGCCAGGTGCCAGCAGCGCCAATACAGCGCCGCCATTGCGCCGGACCGACAAATTACCCGTTGAGCTGTTGGCGTTTTTTACAAATGTAAACGTGCCGTGCGGCAAACCGGAAGCGGCGGCGGCAAGGTCTACAAAAGCACCAGCCGTTTGAGTGACAACAATGGCTCTCGGAAATCCGTCACCGGATTGACTGATAACCGCCCCGCCGCCGACGCTGTAGTTGCGAACCCAGCTCATGCCCAACCCGCCCGCTGAAATCTGCGCAGCACCACCGATCAGGCCCCTCGACTCTGCCGGAAATCCGCTTGTCGCGGTCGTCGCATACAACGTAACGTTGGGGTCGCTGACCGCGTAATCGACACCATCCAAAGCCGGCAGCACGCCAGTGAACAGCGTCAATGCGGCCGGCGCCAAACCAGTGCGCGGAAAGCTGAATCCGCTTACGCGGTAGTTGCCGCGCCCGCCAGACGGCAGCGCAGCAATGTTCAAAAACGTGTTGTTTTGATCTTGAGCGTAGCCGCCGATGATCTGCACCGAATTGGGCGCCTGCAGGTCGATGGCCGGCCCCGGAAGCCCGGCACCCAAAAACCAGCAACCGATCAAATTCAGATTGCGGATCAGGTTGGGAGCGCTGTCGGAAATGAACGAACTGGAGACGCCTTCAAAGTACATGGCGTTGCAGTTGAGTTGCTGGATGACGCCGCCGCTGCTGCGGATGTCGTAGGTCGATCCGTGCAGCTCAGAGTCGTAGATGCTCATGAGCTGCCACGTCCCCGTGTAGCAGTCCAGGGCAATAGAGCAGCCGCTCATGTTGCAACGATCAATGACAAAGATACCGCCGTCAATCGTCGTGCCGAATCTGATCCCGGTGCCTGACCACGGCTGAGACGCGGTGTTTCGGAACCTGCAAACGCGGAGCCCACCAAAATAGGCGGTAGTCATGTGCAGGAAACTGCCGGCGGAATTGGACTGCACAAATTCGCAGCCGTCGAAGCTGGCGCTTGGAACGCCGCGGCAAACAACAAGAAAGCCACTCGTGGCGCCTTGAAAGGAAATGCCGGTTGCGCGGAAATCGCGGCCTCGATACGGGAGAGCATCTTCGGATGCCGGAGAGACGGTAAACCCATCGCCGGTTGCAGATGTGCAGTTAAGCACCGTGCCGCAAGATCCGCCATTCTCCGGAGAGTAGCCCGCTCCGTTGATCCAAACCTCGGCGTTGCGGTTGATGTTGAAACCCGGGTTCAGCGTGGCGTCGTAGTAACAGTAAAGCCGCGTGTAATTCCACTTGCCAGCCGGGATGAAGATTTCTGTCTCCATCGAATTCGACGCGGCGTTAATGGCGGCCTGAATGTGCGCGGTGTGATCATCGGTGCTGGTGCCGGCAAGCGCTGCTGCCCAAAGTGCAACCGGAACATAGCGCAATACGTTGAGTCCGCGCGCGGTAACGCGATTGCCCCACCCCGTGGTGTTGGCGGCATAGTTAAGATCAAAGTTCAACGCAACAGCACCCGCGCCATTGGCCGCGCTTGTGGGGTCCGCGAGGTCTGCGCCGATCGATTCAAAGTTCTCCATCAACTCGCCGGTGTTGACGATGTTGACGTTGCGAAGGTTGTGTGGCAATGGCATGTTTTTCTTTCGGAATTAGCGTTTCAGGTACTCAACAACCAAGCGCGCGTAGTACCAAGAGCCAGTCACCAAGCCAATGCCCACGCTTCTTGTCAGCTTGGCGAGCAGTCGCACATTGATGGTTTCGCCAGCCTCGATGGAGAACGCAGCCTCCATGGATTGGGAGGCTCTTGTTGGCGGGCAATCAACCGAAGCCACCTGAGAAAGCGGGCCGGTTTCAATCACTGTCGATCCGCCGTCTTGTCCGTTCCATGCGTTGCTCGACTCGCATTGCACGACTGCGGAAATTCGTAGCTCACCTTTCACAGCAGCGATCACTTGAATTGCCGCCAATTCGGTGATGCGACCTTGGAACACAGGCGCGCCGGGATCGATGGTGAGCGTGACCGGAATGGGCGCGCCATCTGCGGAAAACACTTCGTAGGTGGCGTTTTGTTCAAGCCCAACCGTGGCCACCAGCGGAGCCGGATTTACACGCAAGTAAACGTGCTCACTGAGCGCGCTGCGCACACCCAGCGCGCTCTCGTTGTAGGCCCGGAACACATACACCGCACCAGCTTGCAGCGTGGTGATCGTGCGCTGGTTCACATCGCCGCGCTCCCGACTGCGCCGCCACTTGCTTTCGCTCAGCGTTGGCAAAACACCAGGCGTGAAACTGTTGATGCGGCGTGCAGACACATTGAACAGCGCGACGCCTTGCATACTCACGTTTTGCCACGCCACCTGCTCAGGCTCGGGGCTGGCTTGCTGCCACTCGATCACGGTGTAGCCGCTGCTGAGCACGCGCACATCGGTGCTTGGATTCCACAACGCCAACGCCTTGGTGATGATTTGCCCGTCTGCTTGTGTTTCGGTGATGGGCGAAACACTCAACGCCAGCACGGGACTGATGTTGCGCGGGTCTGGCAATGAGGTGTTCGGCGCCGCATCGATCACGCCCAACCCAGCGTTGGGCTGGTAGGTCACCGCGCTGTGTTCTTTGAGCTCGCACACCACCGCCGACTGAAGAGAAAAGCCCCAGGACATGACCTCGAAGACCTTGTTGCTCCAGCCGTACGCCGGCAAGTTGACGGCCACCGTGTCAAACACCTCGAGCTGGTATGCGGCAAACTTGAGCGGGCACTTGAAGGTGAGCCCGTCGCGCAAGTCGCGCATGTCGACGTGGGTGATGTGCTGCGCGTGCACGCCACGCGTCACGCTGGGCAGGCGGGTTTCTCGCACCAGTTCTTCGCCGCCATCGGCTGCGATGTAGGCGGCCGATCGCACCTCCGGGATGTTGGCTTCGAGGTAGCCCTGGGCCGCGTCTGCAAAGTAGGTGCGGCCGACGTTGAACAGCTCGCTGGTGGCCACCTGCGCCAAAAACTCGATGGGCTGCGCGTCGCTGACCATCGACTCATCGATGGTGAACACAGGCGCGCGATAGCTGCCGGCCACCACGCGCAGCTTGCCGCCCGCCCAGGCCCAGCGGCCAGCCATGGCGCGCACCATCTGGTCGAGCGTGTCTTGCGGGCTCAGGTCGAGCGGCACGACCATGCCGCATTGATAGAGCGGCCGGGTTTCTGTGCCGCCACCGGCGAGCGAGAAATTGGTGACCACGTCACAGACGTTGGCCGCCGCCACAAAGTCAGATTGCACAAGCTGCGGAGTGGGGCGCGCGCCGCCGTAGGGGTAGCGCGCCCAGTCCCACGCGATAAGGGCCGGGTTTTCGCTCCACGCGGTGACGTTGTTGCGCGGATCGGTGACACGAGCGCCCCGCACCACGGCGCTGATGCGCGGCAAGCCGCTGGGGAAGATGTCTTGCGAGTAAGACGCCTGGATCAACAGCAGCGCTACGCCCGCAAAAGTGTCGGTCGGCTGGATGAGGGTATTGCCAAAGAGCCCCTGCAAATACGGCGCCAGGTTGGGTGAGTTTGTGTACCGCGTGATGCGCAGGCAAGCCACGCTGTTGGCCTGCTGCCCCATGAGCAAAGCCGAGCCGTCGCCTGAACCACCTGACACCGTGACCGTGCCTGCAGACTCTGAAACAGTGAGCAGCTGTGAGCCGTTGTCGTTTGCAACTTGCTGCATGGCCCCCAAACTGCTGGGCACCCACCCGGAAGGCAAAGGCCCACTCCACGAGCCGGCCGTGAGCGCGA
>JBOFGW010000191.1:0-13340 GCA_051649325.1 Burkholderiaceae bacterium
GCAACTTCGGGCGAAGTGAACATAGCTTCTATAACAGTGTGTCAGACATATCTCAAGAGTAGCAGTTACCGCATTATTTACTTGCAAAGTCTTTCGCAGATTCAAACATGGTTGTCTATCGATTTGCTTTAACAAGGTCTATCGAGACAAGCAGATATTCGATTCACGACTCAACTCAAATGCGTTTCGACAGGCTCAACGCGAACGGAGTTCGTAAACATTTCAACATGTTCACGCAATATCCATGCGTCTTCCTAGCCATTTTTGCCTCAAAAGGCGCATGGATATTGCGTACATGATTTTCAAATTGCAATAAAAAAGGCCGGAATCTCCGGCCTTTTCTTTAAGCGCTTTTGCAAGCTCTACGTAGCTTAATCCGCCTTAGGTTCAGGCGCATCCGTAGGCTCCGGCGTCTCAATGATCGGACGATCTACGAGTTCAACCAGCGCCATCGGCGCGTTGTCACCTTTGCGGAAGCCGTATTTGAGAATGCGCACGTAGCCGCCCGGGCGTGCTTTGTAGCGCGGGCCGAGTTCGGCGAAGAGTTTGGTGACCATGTCGCGGTCGCGCAGGCGTGAGAATGCGAGGCGCTTGTTGGCAACGCTATCAACCTTGGCCAGGGTGATCATGCGCTCAATCACTGGGCGCAGTTCTTTGGCTTTGGGCAAGGTGGTCTGGATCAACTCGTGCTGAATCAGCGAGTTGGACATGTTGCGCAGCATCGCCAAGCGATGGCTGCTGGTACGGTTGAGTTTGCGAAGGCCGCTGCCGTGACGCATGATGTACTTCCTTTCAAGTTTTAGGTACTGCTGCCGTCTCTTCGATCTCTTGGGCCAATTAGTCTATTGGCCTTGAGCGGGCGGCTTGGTTAAACGACAAATTACGGCCGGTCCAGCCCTGCTGGCGGCCAGTTCTCAAGTTTCATGCCGAGTGTGAGGCCACGCGCGGCAAGCACTTCCTTGATTTCGTTGAGCGACTTGCGGCCCAGATTGGGCGTTTTGAGCAACTCGTTTTCGGTGCGCTGAATCAGATCACCGATGTAGTAAATGTTCTCTGCTTTGAGGCAGTTGGCGGAGCGGACCGTCAACTCCAGATCGTCTACCGGACGCATCAGCAGCGGATCAACCTGCACGTTGGTGCGCACGGGTGCTTCCACCACTTCGGTCTGGCCTTCGAGCGCGGCGAACACGCTGAGCTGGTCGACCAGAATGCGGGCCGATTGGCGCACGGCTTCCTCGGGCGAAATGGCGCCGTTGGTTTCGATGTGCATGACAAGCTTGTCCAGATCGGTACGCTGCTCGACGCGGGCGCTTTCCACCGCGTAGCTGACTTTGCGCACGGGCGAGAACGAAGCGTCCATCACAATGCGGCCGATGGTTTTGCTGTGATCGTCCAAGAAGGCGCGCACGTTGCCGGGCACGTAGCCGCGACCTTTTTCAATGCGCACTTGCATCTCCAGCTTGCCGCCGGCCAGGTTGGCGATGACGTGCTCTGGATTGATGATTTCTACATCGTGGCTCAGCTCAATGTCTGCCGCCGTGACAACGCCTTCACCCGACTTGCGCAGGGTGACGGTGGCTTCGTCGCGGTTGTGCAGTTTGAACACAACGCCTTTTAGGTTGAGCAGAATATCAACCACGTCTTCTTGCACACCATCGATGGTGGAATACTCATGCACCACACCGGCGATGGTCGTTTCGGTAGGCGCGTAGCCCACCATGGAAGACAGCAACACGCGGCGTAGTGCGTTGCCAAGCGTGTGGCCGTAGCCGCGCTCGAAGGGCTCCATCGTGACCTTTGCGGAGAAAGGCCCGAGAGCTTCTACTTCGATATTGCGCGGCTTCAGAAAGGGGGTGTTAGCCATGCGAATTTCCTTTTATCAATGCACACAGCCCGCCTTCAGGGCACACTGCCCATGTCTGGCGAGCTTTACAAAACGGCAAGCGGATTAGCGTGAATACAACTCGACAATCATGCTTTCATTCACGTCCTGCGCGACATCAGCGCGATCAGGAACCTGCTTGAACACCCCTTCCATCTTCTTGGGGTCCACTGAAACCCATTGCGGAAAGCCAGATTGCTCAGCCAGCTGCAGGCTGTCTGCCACGCGGCCTTGCTTCTTGGACTTTTCGCGAATTGCAATCGTGTCGCCAGCCTTCACCATCAGCGAAGGAATGTTCACGCTCTGACCATTCACCACAATCGCTTTGTGGCTGACGAGCTGGCGCGCTTCTGCACGCGTGGAGCCAAAGCCCATGCGATACACCACGTTATCCAGGCGGCGCTCGAGCAGGGCGATCAGGTTCTCACCGGTGTTGCCCTTGATGCGATCAGCTTCTTCAAAATAGCGGCGGAACTGACGCTCCAGCACGCCATACATGCGTTTGACTTTTTGCTTCTCGCGCAGCTGATTGCCATAGTCCGACGTGCGGGCACCGGAGGTGCGGCCATGCTGACCAGGCTTGGAGTCAAGCTTGCACTTGGAGTCGAGCGAGCGGCGCGCGCTCTTGAGGAATAGGTCGGTGCCTTCACGGCGCGACAGTTTTGCTTTGGGGCCTAGATAACGTGCCACGGATGTTTCCTTTACGTTTCATTCCACCCGGACCATCCGGGTAGTCAGTTGATCGATTGGCCGATCAACAGTGGGCTTGTTGAACACAGTCTGGCGTGCCACGGGTGCCAAACATTTACATGGCCGGTTTGCGCGCAGCGCAAACCGGCGGTCGTCTTAAATCCTACGGCGCTTGGGCGGACGGCAACCGTTGTGCGGCACCGGCGTAATGTCGGTAATAGACGTCACACGAATGCCCAGCGCATTTAACGCACGCACAGACGATTCACGGCCAGGGCCGGGGCCGGTGATACGCACGTCCAAGGCTTTGATCCCGTATTCCAGCGCGGCGCGGCCTGCTGCCTCGGCGGCAACCTGGGCGGCAAACGGCGTGGACTTGCGCGAGCCTTTGAAGCCCTGACCACCCGACGTACCCCACGACAGAGCGTTGCCCTGGCGATCGGTGATCGTGATGATCGTGTTGTTGAACGACGCGTGCACGTGGGCAATGCCCTCGGACACTTGCTTGCGAACCTTCTTGCGAACGCGCTGTGCGGCTGCGTTGGCGGCGGGTGATTTAGCCATGAAAAATCCTTTACCTTATTTCTTCAGCGTCACGCCGGCCTTACGCGGGCCCTTGCGGGTGCGCGCGTTGGTACGGGTGCGTTGGCCGCGAACCGGCAGACCGCGGCGATGACGCGTGCCGCGATAAGCGCCCAGATCGATCAAGCGCTTGATGGACAGCTGGATCTCACGGCGCAGGTCACCTTCTACGGTGAACTTGCCGACCGCCTCGCGAATGCGCTCCAGATCGTTGTCGTCCAGATCCTTGACTTTTTTAGTCAGCGGCACACCAGCAGCCTCGCAAATCTTGCGGGCGCGCGGACGGCCAATGCCGTAGATGGCGGTGAGGCCGATCTCGGCGTGCTGATGGTTCGGGATGTTGATGCCGGCAATACGTGCCATAAAACTCTCCGATTAACCTTGACGCTGCTTGTGGCGCGGATCTGTACATATCACGCGGACCACGCCGTTGCGTTTGATGATCTTGCACTTGCGGCAAATTTTCTTGACCGAAGCGAGCACTTTCATAATGTTCTCCGTGATCCGTTCTTTGGATCGTTACTTAGCGCGGAACACAATCCGCGCGCGCGACAAGTCGTAGGGAGTCAACTCCACCGTGACTTTGTCACCCGGCAGGATGCGGATGTAATTCATCCGCATCTTGCCGGAAATATGTCCCAGTACTACATGGCCGTTTTCAAGCTTTACGCGAAAGGTGGCATTTGGAAGATTCTCCACCACTTCGCCTTGCATCTGAATCGAGTCGTCTTTTGACATTCAAATCCTATGCTTAGCGCACCGGTAGGTTCGCGCCCTTGAAGTTGGCCTTCTTCAGGAGCGATTCATACTGGTGACTCATGACATACGCCTGCACTTGCGCCATGAAATCCATGGTGACCACCACAATGATCAGCAGCGACGTACCACCAAAATAAAACGGCACGTTAAAGCGCAAATGCAGAAACTCAGGAACCAGGCACACGAGCGTGATGTACACCGCGCCGGCCAACGTCAAACGCATCAAAATCTTGTCTATGTACTTGGACGTTTGCTCGCCTGGCCGGATACCGGGCACAAACGCGCCGCTTTTCTTCAGGTTGTCTGCTGTTTCGCGGCTGTTGAACACCAGCGCTGTATAGAAAAAGCAGAAGAAAATAATCATCGCAGCATAAAGCGCCACATACAGCGGCTGCCCGGGCGACAGCGCTGCCGCCATATCCTTCAACCAGCGCAGACCATCGCCTTGTGCAAACCAGCTCACAATCGTGGCCGGAAACAGAATAATCGACGAAGCGAAAATAGGCGGAATCACGCCGGACATATTCAGTTTGAGCGGCAAATGAGACGATTGCCCGCCATAGATCTTGTTACCGACTTGCCGCTTTGCGTAGTTCACCACGATGCGCCGTTGCCCGCGCTCGATGAACACCACAACCGCTGTCACCAGCGCGACCAGCGCGATAATGAAGATGGCCGAGAACGCGCCGATCGAGCCCTTGCTCACCAAATCAAAGAACTGGGCGATGGCTGTTGGAAGGCCTGCCGCAATACCTGCAAAAATAATGATCGAAATCCCGTTACCCAAGCCGCGCTCGGTAATCTGCTCGCCCAGCCACATCAAAAACATGGTTCCGGTCAGCAGCGAGATAACGCAGGTGAACTTGAACATGAAGCCGGGATCAATCACCAAGTTCGGCTGCGACTCCAGTGCAATCGCAATACCGATTGCCTGAAACGTACCAAGCAGCAACGTGCCGTAACGCGTGTACTGGGTAATCTTCCGGCGGCCTGCTTCGCCCTCTTTCTTGAGCGCTTCAAGGCTGGGCACAATCGATGTCATCAACTGCATGATGATCGACGCAGAAATGTACGGCATGATGCCAAGCGCCAGTACAGAAAAGCGTGACAACGCACCGCCCGAGAACATATTGAACAGGGCCAGAATGCCACCCGAGTTCTGCGCAAACAGAGCACGCAACTGATCTGGGTCAATCCCAGGAACAGGAATGTGTGTGCCGATGCGGTACACAACCAGCGCCAAAAGCAAGAAGACGAGCCGCTTGCGCAGATCGCCGAACTTGCCTTGTTTGCCTAGAGTTGCTGCTGTGACCAAAGAATCTTGCTCCGAAATCTTCCGTTGGCGGCTTACGCCACCGTACCGCCCGCAGCCTCAATCGCTGCTTTTGCACCCTTAGTCACTGCCAAGCCTTTGAGACTGACTTTGCGGTCCAACTTACCGCTGGCGATGACTTTTGCCTCGCGCGCCATTTGCGAAACCACACCGGCTTGCTTCAGCGCCAGCATATCGATTTCGGCAATCGGCAACCGCTGCAAGTCAGACAGGCGCACCGTTGCATCAAACTCTTTGGTCAGCGATGTAAAGCCGCGCTTGGGCAAGCGGCGCTGCAAAGGCATTTGACCGCCTTCAAAACCAACTTTGTGAAAGCCGCCCGAACGCGACTTCTGGCCTTTGTGACCGCGCCCGGCAGTTTTGCCAAGGCCCGAGCCAATACCACGGCCAACACGGCGGCGCGGTTTGTTTGCGCCCTCAGCGGGCTTGAGCGTATTCAGTTCCATTACTGCTCCACCTTCACCAGGTAAGCGATCTTGTTGATCATGCCGCGCACCGCCGGCGTATCTTCCAGCACGCGGGAGCTGTGCATTCTGCGCAGACCCAGGCCGGTCACCGTTGCACGATGATCAGCCTTGCAGCTGATGGGAGAACGCACCAGCGTTACTTTCAATGTTTTCTTGCTCATCTGGCCGCTTCTTTCTTAGCCGAGAATTTCTTCAACGGACTTGCCGCGCTTTGCCGCTACGTCGCCAGGGGTCATTACCTTGGTCAAGCCGTCGAGCGTTGCACGCACCATGTTGTATGGGTTGGTCGAGCCGTGGCTCTTGGCGACCACGTTACGCACGCCAAGCACTTCAAAAATCGCGCGCATTGGACCGCCGGCAATCACGCCGGTACCTTCAGGCGCCGGCGACATCATCACCGAAGCTGCGCCGTGACGGCCATTCACCGTGTGATGCAGCGTGCCATTCTTCAACGACACCTTGATCATTTTGCGGCGCGCTTCTTCCATGGCCTTTTGCACGGCGACCGGCACTTCACGCGCCTTACCTTTGCCCATGCCAATGCGGCCGTCGCCATCGCCAACCACGGTCAACGCAGCGAAACCCATGATCCGACCACCCTTCACCACTTTGGTGACGCGGTTGATCGCGATCATTTTTTCCTTCAGACCGTCATCGCGCTCTTCTGCGACTTGCGGTTTGCCTTGCATCTTTGCCATAACGCTTGTCCTTAAGGTGCTGCGCTTAGAACTTCAGGCCGGCTTCACGCGCGGCATCCGCCAACGCTTTCACGCGGCCTTGATAACGAAAACCTGAACGGTCAAACGCAACCGCTTCAATGCCAGCCGCCTTTGCGCGCTCGGCCAGGGTTTTGCCCACCATCGTTGCTGCACCGGTATTGCCGCCCTTGCCCGACCCGCCCAGCTCTTTACGAGCGGTTGCCTCTGCGGTGGATGCAGAAACCAACGCTTTTGCGCCGTCTTCAGACCAAATGGTGGCGTAAATGTGCAGATTCGTGCGGTGCACAGTAAGGCGCTTGGCGCGCAGCTGCGCGATACGCAGACGCGTACTGCGGGCACGACGCAAACGAGCTTCTCTTTTGTCCATAGCCTTGTTTCCTTACTTCTTCTTGGTCTCTTTGATGACGACCACTTCGTCGGAGTACCGCACACCCTTACCTTTGTAAGGCTCAGGGGGGCGATAGGCACGCACTTCCGCGGCAACCTGTCCAACCTGCTGCTTGTTAGAACCTTTGATCACAATTTCCGTTGGCGTTGGCGTTTCAACCTTTACGCCAGCAGGCATTTTGTGAACAACAGGGTGCGAATAGCCGAGCGATAAATCCAGCGAATCACCCTTGGCTTGCGCTTTGAAGCCCACGCCAACCAGATTTAACTTGCGCTCAAACCCTTTGGTAACGCCGTTGACCATATTGTTGACCAGCGCACGAAATGTGCCGGACAGCGCTTTGGCTTCGCGGGTTTCATCGCCGGCAGCAAAAGTCACTTGGCCGTTTTCAACCACCAGCTTCACTTGCGGATGAACAGTTTGGGTCAACGTGCCCATCGGGCCTTTGACCGTCAAAACACCCGCTGCGAAATTCGCCTCTGCGCCTTTAGGCAGAGCAACGGGAATACGTGCAACACGAGACATGTCGTTTTCTCCCCGCTTAAGCTACGTAGCAAATGACTTCGCCGCCCACGCCGGAAGCGCGCGCTTTGCGATCAGTCATCACGCCCTTGGGCGTAGAAACAATGGCAACACCCAGACCATTCATCACATGAGGAATGGCCTTGGCAGGCTTGTAAACACGCAGACCCGGCTTTGATACACGCTCAAGACGCTCAATGACCGGGCGCCCAGCGTAGTATTTCAGGCCAATTTCGAGCGTGCTTTTGCCCGAGTTTTCTGCCACATTGAAACCGTCGATGTAGCCTTCATCGGCCAACACTTTGGCAATTGCCACCTTCAGCTTTGAAGAGGGCATTGCTACAGACGTTTTTTCGACCTGCTGCGCGTTACGAATGCGCGTCAGCATATCGGCGATCGGGTCGCTCATGCTCATCGATCTTGCTCCTTACCAGCTGGCCTTGACCACGCCGGGGATCTCACCCCGCATGGCTGCTTCACGGATTTTGATACGCCCCAAACCAAACTTGCGAAACGTGCCGCGCGGGCGGCCCGTGATCGCGCAGCGGTTGCGCTGGCGTGTGGGGTTTGAGTTGCGCGGCAGTTGTTGCAGCTCCAAGCGGGCGGCGTAGCGCTCTTCTTCGCTCTTGGACTGGTCTGCTACAGCGGCTTTGAGCGCTGCACGCTTGGCCGAAAACTTGGCCGCCAGCTGCGCACGCTTCACTTCACGATTGATCAGAGAGAGTTTTGCCATCTGCTTTGACTCAATTCTTGAACGGGAATTTGAACGCGGCCAGAAGCGCTTTGGCTTCTTCGTCGGACTTGGCCGTGGTCGTGATACTGATATTCAAACCGCGCAGCGCATCCACCTTGTCGTACTCGATCTCGGGGAAAATGATCTGCTCTTTCATACCGATGTTGTAGTTGCCGCGGCCATCAAACGCACGGCCGGACACACCGCGGAAATCGCGTACGCGCGGCAACGCACCGGTAATGAAACGGTCCAAAAACTCAAACATCCGCTGACCGCGCAGCGTGACCATGCACCCAATTGGCATCCCGGCGCGGATCTTGAAGCCAGCAATCGCCTTGCGGGATTTGGTGACCACCGGTTTTTGACCGGCGATCTTGGTCAAATCACCAGCAGCGGCTTCCATCACTTTTTTGTCCGCAGCAGCTTCAGCCACACCCATATTCAGGGTGATCTTGGTGATGCGCGGAACTTCCATAACGGACTTGTAACCGAACTTTTTGACGAGCTCAGGAACAATTTTTTCTTTGTAGTGTGCTTGCAGACGTGCCATGTTGATATCCTTAAGCCTTCACCGCGTCGCCGCTGGACTTGAACACGCGTGTTTTCTTATCGCCCTCAATCTTGAAGCCAACACGGTCGGCTTTACCTGTCTTGGGGTTGAAAATCGCAACATTGCTTTGATCGATTGGCATGGTCTTGTCGACAACACCGCCAGTCGTGCCCTTCATAGGGTTGGGCTTGGTGTTTTTCTTCACCATGTTCACGCCCTCGACCACGATGCGCGCATCATCGACGCGACGCAAAATCGTGCCGCGCTTGCCTCTGTCTTTGCCGGCAAGCACGATCACTTCATCACCTTTGCGCAGTTTGTTCATGGTTGCGCTCCTTACAGGACTTCAGGCGCGAGCGACACGATCTTCATGAAACGCTCGGTGCGCAGTTCACGCGTCACCGGCCCGAAGATACGGGTGCCAATCGGCTCTAATTTGGCATTGAGAAGAACGGCGGCGTTCGAATCGAACTTGATCAAAGACCCGTCGTTGCGGCGCACGCCTTTGGCGGTGCGGACAACAACAGCGTTGTAGATCTCGCCTTTTTTGACGCGGCCACGCGGGCTCGCATCTTTCACAGTAACCTTGATGATGTCGCCCACCGAAGCGTAACGACGTTTGCTGCCACCAAGAACCTTGATGCACAGCACTTCGCGCGCGCCGGTGTTGTCCGCGACTTCAAGTCGACTTTCAGTCTGAATCATGGCTGGTGTAATCCCAACTTAACCGCCTGTTCTGCACTTTTGCAGCTTCAAGCGCCCAGTATTGGCCCCCGTTTTGTGGGGATTGGCAAATCTGCTCCGCAATTTCTGCAGAGCTTTATATTGTATCAGCTATTTGACGCAATACGCAACTTGCGCCAAATAGCAGTTAGAGCATTGCTTCAAACAGTGCGTGCAGCCTCAACCAGGCGCGTCACAACCCAGGTTTTGGTGCGCGAGAGCGGGCGGGATGCAGCGATTTCAACCGTATCGCCCGTTTTGTACTGATTGGTCTCGTCATGCGCGTGATACTTGGCGGAGCGCACCATGATCTTGCCGACCACGGGGTGCTTAACCTTGCGTTCAACCAGCACGGTGACCGTCTTGTTCATCTTGTCGCTGACGACTTTGCCCACCAGCGAACGCTTCACTTCAGGTTTGTCGCTCATTTGGCGGCCGCCTTTTCGTTCATCACGGTGCGCACGCGCGCAATGTCACGACGCACCTTCTTCAATTGGCTGGTATTGGACAGTTGCTGCGTAGCAACTTGCATGCGCAGACCAAACTGCGCTTTGAGCAAGGATTCCAACTCTGACTTGAGACCAGCGGTATCTTTACCGCGGAGTTCTGCGGGTTTCATGCTTAAGCTCCCAACTGGCGGGTTACAAACACACAGCGCAGCGGCAGTTTGGCCGCGGCCAGGCGAAACGCCTCACGCGCCATTGTCTCGTCCACACCGTCCATCTCATACAGGACTTTACCGGGCTGGATTTCGGCAACGTAGTACTCCGGATTGCCTTTACCGTTACCCATACGCACTTCAGCAGGCTTTTGCGAAATCGGCTTGTCCGGGAAGATGCGAATCCAAATCCGTCCGCCGCGCTTGATGTGACGGGTCATGGCGCGACGCGCAGCTTCGATCTGACGCGCCGTCAGGCGGCCACGATCGGTTGCTTTCAGACCGTACTCACCAAACGACACAGCAGCGCCACGCGTTGCCAGGCCGCGATTACGGCCTTTCTGTTCCTTGCGGTATTTTCGACGTGCGGGTTGCAGCATCGTTATTCTCCTGCTTTCTTATCGGCAGCTTCGCCTTCAGCGGGCTTGGCTGCTGCTTTGCGCACGCGCTTGACCACCGCTGCGGGCTTGGGCGCATCCGCCGGTGCATCGCCTTCGGCTTTGCGCGGTGCTGCCTTGCGTCCAGCCGGGGCTTTACGCGCTGGGCGACGCTCTTCACGCTCGCCTTCCATGGTCGGCGGCGTCACGGACGGAGCATCCTTGCTGCCCAGCGTGTCGCCTTTGTAGACCCATACCTTGACACCAATGATGCCGTAGGTGGTGAGCGCTTCCGAAAAACCATAATCGATGTCGGCGCGCAGCGTATGGAGCGGCACGCGGCCTTCGCGATACCACTCGGTCCGCGCAATCTCGATTCCGTTCAGACGCCCGGAGCTCATGATCTTGATGCCTTGGGCACCCAGACGCATGGCGTTTTGCATCGCACGCTTCATCGCGCGGCGGAACATGATCCGCTTCTCGAGCTGCTGCGTGATCGAATCGGCGATCAGCTGCGCATCGGTTTCCGGCTTGCGAATCTCTTCGATATTGACGTGCACAGGCACGCCCATCAGCTTTTGCAGATCGGCCTTCAGCGTTTCAATGTCTTCGCCTTTTTTGCCGATAACCACGCCAGGCCGGGCCGAGTACACCGTGATCCGCGCGTTTTTCGCAGGGCGCTCAATCAGCACACGGCCAACCGCAGCGCTCTTGAGCTTCTTCTTCAGGTATTCACGCACTTTAACGTCATCAGCAAGCATGCTGGCGAAGTTCTGGTTGCCCGCATACCAGCGGCTGCTCCAGTTGCGCGAAACCGCGAGGCGAAAGCCGGTTGGATGAATCTTTTGTCCCATCGCTGCTTCCTTAATTGCCTACGGTCACAACAATGTGACAAGTTTGTTTTTCAATCTTCGCACCACGGCCTTTAGCGCGTGGACGCATGCGCTTGAGCGAAGTGCCCTTGTCGACATAAATCGTCGTGACTTTCAGCTCATCGATATCAGCGCCGTCATTGTGCTCGGCGTTGGCAATGGCCGACTCAAGCACTTTCTTGACGATGACGGCCGCTTTCTTGGGCGTGAACGTCAGGATATTGAGCGCGCTGGCGACCTTTTGGCCGCGCACCAGGTCAGCGACCAAGCGCGCTTTTTGCGCCGAGACGCGTACGCCTTGCAGTTTGGCAGTGGTTTGCATCGCCATATCCTTATTTCTTCACGACTTTCTTGTCGGCTGCGTGACCCTTGAACGTACGGGTCGCGGCAAACTCGCCAAGCTTGTGGCCCACCATGTTTTCGGTGACATACACCGGCACATGCTGACGGCCGTTATGGACCGCAATCGTCAAGCCGATAAAGTCCGGCATGATGGTTGAACGGCGCGACCAGGTTTTGATCGGCTTTTTGTCTTTGTTGGCCGTCGCGGTTTCCACCTTGGCTAGCAGGTGGGCATCGCAAAACGGGCCCTTCTTAACGGAACGTGCCATGTTCTATCGCTCCTTATTTCTTCTTGCGACGAGCGACGATCATGCTGGTCGTGCGCTTGTTGCGGCGGGTCTTGTAACCCTTGGTCGGCTGGCCCCAAGGATTCACGGGCACGCGGCCTTCGCCGGTGCGGCCTTCACCGCCGCCATGCGGATGGTCAATCGGGTTCATCGCCACGCCACGAACAGTCGGGCGAATACCGCGCCAACGCGTTGCACCGGCTTTACCGATTTGACGCAGGCTATTTTCTTCGTTGCCGACTTCACCAATGGTCGCGCGGCACTCAATGTGCACTTTGCGAATCTCGCCGGAGCGCAGACGCACCTGAGCGTAGATGCCTTCACGCGCTAGCAGCACCACCGAGGTACCGGCCGAGCGGGCCAACTGCGCGCCTTTGCCTGGCTGCATCTCAACACAGTGGATGGTTGTACCCACCGGAATATTGCGGATCGGCAGCGTGTTGCCCGGCTTAATCGGTGCCTCTGAGCCGTTCATCAAATTCGCGCCCACCGCAACGCCCTTGGGCGCAATGATGTAGCGGCGCTCACCATCGGCATAGCACAGCAGCGCAATAAATGCGGTGCGGTTCGGATCGTATTCAAGACGCTCTACCTTGGCCGGGATACCGTCCTTAGTACGCTTGAAGTCGATGATCCGGTAGTGGCTCTTATGACCACCGCCCATGTGGCGCGTGGTGATATGGCCGTTGTTATTGCGGCCGGACGAGCGATGTTGATGCTCCAGCAGCGGTGCATACGGCTCGCCCTTGTGCAGGTCAGGATTGACGACCTTGACCAGCCCGCGACGGCCGGGGCTTGTGGGTTTTACTTTGACCAGCATTATTTGACCTCCTGCTGGAAGTCGATCTGCTGACCGGGCTTCAGACACACATACGCTTTGCGCACATGATTGCGGCGGCCAGTAAATCGGCCGAATCGCTTGGTCTTGCCTTTTTGGTTCAGGATATTGACCGACTCAACTTGGACTTTGAACAGCAGTTCAACCGCAGCCTTGACTTCAGACTTGGTTGCGTCTTGCAACACGTTGAAGGCGACCTGCTCGAGCTTATCGGCCACCATCGTGCTCTTTTCAGACACGACCGGAGCCAGCAAGACCGTCATCAGGCGCTCGGGATTATGGCGCAGGGTGCTCATGCGAACATCTCCTCGAACTTGGCAATCGCGCCTTTGGTCAGCAGCACGTTCTTGTAGTGAACCAGCGATACCGGATCGGCGTTTTTCGGCTCAACCACGGACACGCGCGCCAGATTGCGGCTCGCCAAATCCAGGTTTTCATCGATCGCGTCGGTAATCAGCAGCACGGATTCATTCAATCCCATGCCTTTGAAGCGCTGGGCGAGCAGTTTGGTCTTGGGCGCATCCAGCTTGACATCTTCAACCACGCTGATGCGGCCTTCGCGCGCGAGCTGGCTCAGAATCGAGCACATACCGGCACGGAACATTTTTTTGTTGACCT